>WQWK01000162.1 GCA_009785395.1 Conexibacteraceae bacterium | reverse complement strand
GCGAACGCACTGGTGCTCAGCAGCGTGCCGCCGCGCACGACCGCGCGTACTGAGTCAAGCGCGACCGGCGACTGGCTCGCCACCCGCTGAGACATCTGACAGCGCGGCATTCAGACTGCGCGCGACGGCCTCGACGCTGAACGTCTCACGCACCATCGCCTGGCCCTGCAAACCGAGCTCACGGCGCCGCTCCGGGAAGTCGCGCAGCTCGACGATGGCGGCGCGCAGCGCCGCCGAATCGCCCTCCTCGAACACCAGGCCGCCGCCGGTCGACTCGATCACCCAGGGGATCTCGCCCGAGCTCGAGCCGATCACCGGCACGCCGCACCACATCGCCTCCACCAGCACCCGGCCGAACTGCTCCATCCAGGTCGGGGTGGTACGCGACGGCAGCACGAGCGCGTCGAACCCGGCGTACGCGGATGCCATCTGCTCGTGGCGCACGTCGGTGTCGATCCGCAGCGGCACACCCAATGCCACAGCCCGCGCCGTCAGACGTTCGCGCTCAGGGCCGTTGCCGACCAGCCGCACCGCCACGCCGTCCAGGCCTGCCGCCGCATCGATCAGCGTGTCGAGTCCCTTCTCCGGAACCAGCCGGCCCGCGAACCCCGCGACGAACCCGTGCTCGCGCCGACCGGCGGAGATGTCCCCCACCTCCGGCCAGGCGGGCACGTGATGCGGGACGACCGGCGTGGGCACGTCCGCGCGCACGCGCCTGGCGAGCGAGGCCGCCGTCGGCGAGCGCGACGCCACGAAGCTCGCCCCGCCGACACTGACCCGGCGGAAGAGCCGCGCCGGCAGCGGCCACGGCCGCTCCAGGTTCTCCGCGGCCTGTACGCCGTAGGGGATGCCGCGTCGCCGCAGTGGCCGGCTCCATTGAAACGCTGCCGCCGAGGTCATCTCCGCCTCGAGGAACGCCGCCTCCGGCCGCAGCTCGTCGATCAGGCGCCCGGCGTTGGTGAGATAGACATGGCGCTGGACCCTTCCCGCCAGCACGACGTGGCGCCCGGCGACGCGACCTCGCAGCTCCGGCGCGACCTCGGGCGGGAACGCCGCCGACACGTACTCGTGCCGCCAGCGGGCCGGCACAACGACATACGGATCCCAACCGTGCCGGCGCAGCTCGACATACGGCAGCTGGTTCACGGCCAGCACCGCGGGATGGCTCACCACCAGCAGGCGGCGCGGGGCCGTGGACGGCATCAGTCGGAATCGAATCACCGCGCACCCAGCCCACTTGTAACCAGCAGAAGAACATGATGTTGACGCCCTGTGAGCGTCAGTTGGAGGGGCCGCTCGTCAAACGTATAGTCCCGCTCGCCAGACAGCGAACGGAGGCACAGTGACGTCTGACTTCGCCGAGGTATGGCGTGATGTCGCCAACATCGACGGGTGGCTGACCGAGGGACAGGCCCGGCTGCTCCACAGCAACGCCGCCACGGTCGCGGAGGGACAGGCGATCGTCGAGATCGGCAGCCACCACGGCCGCTCAACCGTCGTCATGGCGACCGCCAAGCCCGACGGCATCCGCCTGATCGCGATCGACCCGTATGACGATCCGCGCTGGGGCGGCGGCGCCCCGGCGCTCGACATCTTCAACGACAACCTCGAGCGGCGCGGCCTCAGCGCGGACGTCGAACACCTGCGCGCGTTCGGCGCCGAGGCCGGACGCACATGGCATGAGCAGCCCGTCGGGATGCTGTTCGTCGACGGGGCCCACGACTACCCGACCGTCCGCGCCGACCTCGAGGCCTGGCTGACCAAACTCTCGCCGGAGGCGGTCGTGCTGATGCATGACGCGTACTCCTCCCCGGGGGTCACGCGCGCCATGTTCGCCGCCTTCTTCGGCTCCGCCGAGTTCGCGTTCGTCGACGCGCAGCGCACGCTCGTCGCCTTCCGCCGCGGCAGGCTCGACACGGGCGGGCGCGTCCGCAGCTCCCTGCGAATGCTGGGCAGGCTGCCCTGGTTCGCCCGCAACCTGACGATCAAGCTCGCGATCGCACGGGGCTGGCGGTCAGTGCCGCCGATCCTCGGGCATCGGCAGGCGACCTTTCCCTACTGACCAATGCCCCCCACGCAGGCGGCAGCGCACCCACGCGTGCTGATGCTCGGCGCCGGCTGGTTCCCCGACCAGCTCGGGGGCCTCAACCGGTATTACCGCGACCTGTTCGAGCAGCTGCCGGAGGCGCGCGGCGTGGTGATCGGGAGGGATGCTTCGCCGCCGGCCCGCTTGGCCGGCGTCTCGGCGCACAGCAGCCCGCTGCCGCTGCGGCTGCTCGCCTTCTGGCGCGCGGCACAGCGCCAGGCCGCGACGGCCGAGGTGGTCGACGCGCACTTCGCCCTCTATGCGCTGCTGCCGCTGTGGCTGGGGAGGCTGCGCGGCAAGCCGCTTGTCGTCCACTTCCACGGCCCCTGGGCCGATGAGAGCGTCGCCGCCGGTGAGGGTTCGCCCATGCGCGTGCGGGCCAAGCGCCTGCTCGAGCGGGCTGTGTACGCGCGGGCGGATCAGGCGGTCGTCCTGACCTCGGCCTTCCGCCAGGTGCTGGTCGAGCGCTACCGGGTGGCGCCGTGGATCGTCAGCGTCGAGCCTCCGGGCGTGAGCCTCGATCGCTTCACGCCCGGCTCGCGGGAGCGCGCGCGGGAGCGGCTCGGACTCCCGGCTGACGCGTTCGTGGCGGTCGCGGTGAGACGGCTGGTGCCGCGCATGGGGCTCGAGCACCTGGTCGGCGCCTGGGGCGAGGCGCTCGCCGGCCTCCCGCCCGGCAGCACGCTGCTGATCGCGGGCGAGGGCCCGCTCGAGGACGAGCTGCGGCACCTCGGCGCCGAAGCGGGCGCGGACTCCGTGCGCCTGCTCGGCCGCGTCAGTGACGATGAGCTGGTGGCGCTGTACCGCGCGGCCGATATCGCGGCCGTGCCGTCACTCGAGCACGAGGGGTTCGGGCTGGTCGTCGCCGAGGCCGCTGCCTGCGGGACACCGACCATCGTCAGCGCGGTGGGCGGGCTTCCCGAGGCCGTGGCCGGGCTCGACCGCTCGCTGATCGTGCCGCCGGGGGACCGCGCGGCGCTGCGTGACGGCCTGTTGCGCAGCGTCACACAGCGGCCGAGCCGGGCGGCGACGCGAGCGTTCGCCGAGGGGTTTTCGTGGGAGCGGGCTGCGGCCCAATTCCGTGAGGTCGCCAAGCGGGCGACCTCACGCGACCGCAGCGGCCTGAAGGTGGTGTACCTGGACCACGTCGCGCGGCTGTCGGGGGGTGAGATCGCGCTGCTGCGGCTGCTCCCGCACCTGCGGGGGATCAGCCCGCACCTGATCCTGGCGGAGGACGGGCCGCTGGTCGCCGAGTCGCACCTGGCGGGCGTCTCCACCGAGGTCCTGCCGCTGGCCGCGGGCGCGCGCGACCTGCACCGGGATGAGGTGAGCGGCGGCGGCGTGCCGGCCAGGGCCGCGGCGATGACGACCGCCTACGTCGTGGCGCTCGCGCGGCGTCTGCGCGCGTTGCGGCCGGATCTGGTTCACGCCAACTCGCTGAAGTCGGGCGTCTACGGGTCGCTCGCGGCGCGGCTAGCGGGCGTGCCGATGGTCTGGCACGTGCGCGACCGGATCGCCGCGGACTACATGCCGGCGGCGGCCGTGGCGCTGATCCGGGGGATGACCCGGCGGCTGCCCGCGGCCGTGATCGCCAACTCGCGGACGACGATGGCGACGCTCGCCGCGCCGAGCGAGTCGGCGACGATCTACACGGTGCTGCCGGACGTCCTCGGCGAGGCGCCGGCTCGGCTGCAGGTCGACCGGGGGACGCTGACCTGCGGGCTCGTCGGTCGCATCGCGCCGTGGAAGGGCCAGGACCTGTTCCTGCGCGCGTTCGCACGGGCGTTCCCCGACGGCGAGGCGCGTGCCGTGCTCGTCGGCGGGGCCCTGTTCGGGGAGGACGCATACGCCGAGCAGCTCCCGCGCCTGGCCGAGCAGCTCGGGATCGCCGGCCGGGTCGAGATGCGCGGCCACCGCAACGACATCTGGGCCGAGCTCGCACGGCTGGACGTGCTGGTTCACGCCTCGATCACGCCTGAGCCGTTCGGTCAGGTCATCCTCGAGGGCATGGCAGCGGGTGTACCCGTGATCGCGCCCGGGACCGGCGGGCCCGCCGAGATCCTCCGGCACGACGTGACCGGCGTGCTCTACCGGCCGGCCGACGTCAGCGGCCTGGCTGACGCGATGCGCAGGCTGTCCGATCCGGTGCTGCGCGAGCGGCTGAGCACGTCGGCGCGGGGCGCGCTGGAGCCCTACTCGCCGGACGTGGTCGCCGGGCAGCTGCACGAGCTGTACGGCCGGGTTCTCGCACGGCGCGGATGACGTCTCGCACCGAAGCTCACGCGGGAGTGGTCGTCTACCGGCGCGACTCAGCCGACGCCGGCATCGATGCGATCGACGAGTACTCGCGGCGGCTCACCGAGGCGCTCGCGGCCGGCGGCGCGAGCGTCCGCTATGCGAGCGCCGGGCTCTCAGCCGTCGAGCGGTCCTCGCCTGCCTGGGTGCTCCTGCAATACAACCCGTTCTGCTACGGGCGCAGCGGCTTCGCGCCCGGCGTGGTCAGGGACGTCCAGCGGCTGTCCCGCCGGGGAATCCCCGTCGCGGTGATGGTGCACGAGGCCTGGATCGACATCGACGGGGGGAAGTCCGGGGTGATCGGGCTCTGGCAGCGAGCGCAGCTGCGAGCCCTGCTGCGGTTCGCGAGCCGGGTCATGGCCAGCACGGAGGCGATCGCGCGTGAGCTCGGGGCCGGGGCCGTGCACGTGCCGGTCGGGTCGAACATCACGCCGGCCGGGTCCGACGCCGTCACGGGGCCCCGCGCCGCCAAACAGGAACTCGGGCTCGGCGGCCGCTTCACGCTCGGGCTGTTCGGGCGCGGCAACCCGAGCCGCGCGCTCGACTACGCGGACGCGGCGATCGCGGCGATCGCGCAGCGGCTCGGGTCCGAGCATATGGCGGTGCTCAACCTCGGCGCCGGAGCGCCCGCAGTGCGCGCCCCGGCGGGGGTGACGGTTCGCCGCCCTGGGCCGCTGGCGGCTGCGGAGCTCTCGCGGCACCTGGCCGCCTGCGACCTGGTGCTGCTGCCGTTCACCGACGGCCTGACGACCCGGCGTTCCACGCTGATGGCCGCGCTCGCACATGGGCGGCCGGTGCTCGGGCTCAGCGGCCCCCGGACCGACGCCGTGCTGGTGCGGGGGGCGGGC
>WQWK01000161.1 GCA_009785395.1 Conexibacteraceae bacterium | reverse complement strand
GCAGCGGCGAGGCGTGCGTGGCCGCGAGTACACCTGGGCGAACGCCCAGCGCCTGCAGCGGCTGCTGGCCGATGCCCGGATCGGCTACGAGTACCACCCGGAGCTCGCTCCCGACACCGAGCTCCGGCACCTCCAGTACGCCGAGGACGCCAGGGAGGGGGTCGGAAAGCGCTCGCGAGTCCGCCTCTCGCCCGAGTACGTCCGCGCGTACACGGAGGAGATCCTCGATCTGGTGCCGCTCGAACCGCTGGTCCGCCGGCTTCCCGTTCACGGGATCGGCGCGCTGCTGTGCGTCGAGGCGACCGCGGAGGCGTGTCATCGCTCGCTCGTCGCGCGGCGGCTGGCGGACCGCTTCGGGTTCGAGGTGGTCGACCTCGAGGCGGACGAACCGGCGGCGTTCGACCTCGGCAGTTCCCGCTAACGGGCGCCGCCCGGCTCGTCCCGCCAGGCGCCGGCGCCAGCAAGCTCCGGGACGCCCAGGAGCCGCGCCGGATAGCTGTCGGCGGCGGCGACGTGCTCGAGATGTCGGCGGCGCGGAGCTCGGAAGGAGCCGAACAGCACGACGTTGCCGCCGCGGCGCGCGCCGTTGCCCAGGGCAGCGACGTGTGGATACGCCTCGACGAGGCCGGCGGCGATCGCCCGTGCGTGGGGCCAGCCGGCGGTGTCAACGACGTTTACGACGGTCAGCGGCGCGACCCGCGCGAACTCGGCCAACGCCTCGCTCGTGACGAGATGGCGCGGGACACGGGCGCCAACGAACGCGTCGACGACGATCGCGTCGGCGCTGGCATCGGCGCGCGCTGCGATCGCCGCGCGGCCGTCCCCCACTCGCAGTTTCAGACCCGGTTGCCGGCGCAAGCCGAGATGCGCCCGGGCGACGTCGAACACCCGCTGATCGACCTCGATCACCTCGTGGCGTGACTCCCGATCCTCGGCGAGCAGCGCCCGCGCGAGCGCGCAGGCGGCGCCGCCGATGTGCAGCACCCGTCGCGCGCCGAACGAACGCACGACGAGCCGGGCCCAGCGCAGGTAGTCGAACTCCAGGTGGCGTGCGTCGGCGAGGTCGACATACGACGCCTCCATCGCGTCCTGGCGCAGCAGCCGGCCGGTGGGCCGCTCCGGGTCGCGCTCGACGACGAGGTCGCCGTCGGCGGCGACGATCAGGCTGCGCGCTCGCGCCATGCCGGCAATGTACGGACCAGCGCCTCGCTGTCACGTCGCGCCCGCCCGATTCGTCACATCTACAGATCGGACACACCAGGAGGACCCAAACCATGCAACCACGAATTCCAAGCCCCGTTGTCACATCCCCCCGCGCGATGAAGGGACTGCTGATGCTCGCCGATACCGCCAGGCAGGCGGGCGTGCCCGAGGGCATTCTGCTGCTGATCGACCTGCGAGCGAGCCAGATCAACGGCTGCAGCGTCTGCTGTGACATGCACGCACGCGAGCTCAAGCTCGCCGGCGAGCCCGACGAGCGGATCTTCACCGTCTCCGCCTGGCGGGAGGCTCCGTACTTCACCGACGCCGAGCGGGCGGTACTGGCGCTGACCGAGTCCGCCACCCGGATGGCGGATCGCTCGGATCCGGTTCCCGACGAGGTCTGGGACGAAGCGGCCCGGCACTTCGACGAGCAGCAGCTGGGCGGGATCGTGCTGAAGATCGCCGGGATCAACGCCTGGAACCGGATCAACGCGTCGACCCGCCAGATGTCGGGCGACTGGGTCAACCAGCTGATCGGCGCCGGCGGGCAGGACGCCGCCGACGCGGCCTGAGTCGGTGTCGTGCGGCCTGAGTCGGTGTCGTGCGGCCTGAGATCGGCCATGTGATCTGATCCCGAGACCACGGCGATCGGGGCGAGGCCCTATGCTCGCCGTCCATGCCGATCAGCCGTGGCTTTATGGGCCATCGCCGCCCGGACGCCGACCCGTCGCGCGTCCCGCCGGGGCAGTATCTGACCTCGGACTTCCCGGTGCTGTCCGCCGGCCCGACGCCGCACACCCCGCTTGACGAGTGGAGCTTCACGATCCACGGCGCGGTCGCCGATCCGGTCTCGTGGCCGTGGGCAGAGTTCATCGAGCTGCCGTCGCAGGCCGTCACTGTCGACATCCACTGCGTGACGAAGTGGTCGAAGCTCGACACCAGCTGGCGGGGCGTTTCGGTCGACACGCTGCTGGCCGGCGTCGACACCGAGGCCGGATACGTGACCGCCTGGTGCGACGGCGGCTACACGACCAACCTGTCACTCGAGGACGTCACCGATGGGAGAGCGTGGGTCGCCTACGCCTACGACGGCGAAGCACTTGACCCGGAGCACGGCGGTCCCGCCCGGCTGCTGGTGCCCCACCTGTACTTCTGGAAGAGCGCCAAGTGGGTCCGCGGGCTGACCCTGACGCTCGAAGATGAGCCGGGCTTCTGGGAGCGCTACGGCTATCACAACCACGGCGACCCGTGGCTCGAGCAGCGTTACCAGGGAGACTGACCTGGCAGCTCGGGCGGGTTCTTGAACTGGTCGACGAGACGCCCCGGTGCAGGAGCATCGCCCTGGAGCTGCCCGGCTGGCGCGGCCATCGAGCCGGCCAGCATGTCGATGTCCGGCTCACCGCCGAGGACGGCTACCAGGCGCAGCGCAGCTACTCGATCGCCTCAGCGCCGGCTGACCGTACCTTCATGCTGACGGTCGAGCGGCTCGCAGACGGCGAGGTCTCGCCCTACCTGGTCGACGAGCTCAGACCTGGGGACGAGCTCGAGCTCCGTGGCCCGATCGGCGGCTACTTCGTCTGGGAGGAGGCGTACGGAGGTCCGCTCCTGCTGGTCGCCGGCGGCTCCGGCGTCGTGCCGCTGCGAGCAATCCTCCGCCAGTGGGCGGCCGGCGAACGCACCGCCCCCGTCCGGATGCTCTACTCGGCTCGCTCGCTGGACGAGGTGATTTACCGCCAGGAACTGGCTCTTGTTTCCTCCGAGAACGCCGAGGTCGAGTTGACGCTGACTCGGGCCTGGCCCGACGGCTGGGACGGACACCGCGGCCGGGTCGACCGCGACATGCTCGGGCGGTTCGCCTTCCCGGCCGAGCATCGCCCCGCCGTTTACGTCTGCGGACCGACCGGCTTCGTCGAGAGCGTCGCCGAGGCGCTCGTAGAGCTAGGACACGAGCCGCTCCGGATCCGGACCGAGCGGTTTGGTCCGACGGGAACCTGACGGCGCCGAGCGTGGAACAGGAGCAGCGACGCTACGGCCGACGGCCGCGGGCGACCGTCCAGACCGACAGGCTCAGCATCACCGCGACCACCACCGGCAGCAGCCACCAGACTGTCACCGAGTTGTTGGCGAGCACCGCGGTGACCACGAGCGCGATCACCACGCCGAGCGCGATCCGCCAGTCGTCCCCGACGACGAAGTCCCACAGGAACTGCCCGAACGCCTTGATCCGGTTCATACGCTGACCACCGTCTCCTCGACCGGCGTCTCCTCGGCCAGGTAGCGGCGGAGCGCCGCAACGGTCGCCAGGGAGAACAGCGCGATCGCCGGGATGATCGCGAGCAGGGCCGCGTCGCCGCCGGGCCAATGGGCGTGGGCGCCTTCGCCGCCCCAGAACACGCCGAACGAGGTCAGCATCACGCCGACGACGAACTTCATCGAGTTCTCGGGAACACGCGCGAGCGGGGCCCGGATCGCAACCCCGGCGCTGACGATCGCGAGCACGGCGACAAGGCCGGCAACGGCAGCCAGCGGGATGTTCTTCTGGTTGGCCCCGAAGGTGAGCACGATGAACACGACCTCGAGTCCCTCCAGGAATGAACCCTTGAATGCGACCAGGAACGAGTAACCGTCGAAGCCGTCCTGGACCGCGCCGGCCCCTCGCGCCGCCTCGGTCTCCTCGGCGAACGTCGCGTCCTCGTCATGCAGGGCCTTCAGGCCGGTAGCGCGCAGGATCGCCTTTCGCAACCACTGGAGCCCGAAGATCAGCAGCAGGCCGCCGACCACGACTCGCAGAACGTTGAGTGGCAGCGCTGTCAGCGCGGGCCCGAGTGCAGCAGTCACGATCGCCAGCGCCACCAGCGCGACGCCGACGCCGATCATCGCCGACCGCCAGCTCCGCGTCGTGCCGACGGCGAGCACGATCGTCAGGGCCTCGACGGCCTCGACCGCGCAGGCGACGAACACCGAAAGTGCCAGGCCGATGTCAGCGCCGCTCATAGCTCTTGTGTGCGTGGGTTTGCATGTTGCGTCATCCTTGTCGCCGTAGGAGGCTAGCACGTCGCTCGTAGCGAGCGTGCTGATGTAACGACGATGACAACGCAACCACGGGATAGCCAACGCAACGTGAAGCGGTTTCTGCTGCTGGTCTACCGGATGCCGGCGAAGCCGACCGCGGGTCGTGTCGCCGTCTGGCGGAATCTGAAGAAGATGGGCGCCGTGTATCTGCAGGACTCGGCGTGCGTGATACCCGACACCGCGGCACTGCGACGCGAGCTCTCACCGATTCTTGAACGGCTCGACGCCGGCGGCGGCCGCTATCACCTGCTCCCCCTGCGAACGCTTCCTCCGGACGAGGAGCAGAAGCTCATCGATCTGTTCGTGCAGCAGTCCGCCGGTCACTACCGGGAGATAATCGAGGACTGCGAGGTCAACTTCGTCAAGGAGATCGAGTTCGAGCACTTCCGCGAGAACTTCACCTACGAAGAGGCGGAAGAGATCCGGATGGACTTCGAGAAGCTCTCAACGTGGTTCGACCGCGTGCGCGAACGCGATTGGTTCGGCGCCCCGAATCGCGAGGACGCGATCACGTGGCTGAAGCGCTGCGAGGAACTGCTCGAAGGCTTCGAGGAGAAGGTCTTCGAGGTGAACGCCACCGACGACGCGGCGCCAGAGGCAGCGGACCCGTAGCTAGGGCCCCTTGTGCAATCTGCACATTCTTAAGCCCTGTGCGCCTAGCACACCTCGGTTAGTGACACGTTAGCGTTCGTTGATTGCTTTTGGTCTTCCCGTTGATCGCGTTAGCGCCCAACGTAGTTACAAATTTGTAACAACGAGGGCGTGCCCGTACCCCTATATCAGCGTCGACTGGCTGCCCGCCTTCCTGGCTAGCCGTGTCATTCTGACATCCATACGAGGAGGATTCTCCCCCAATGAAGACAACACGGCTCCGTGCCGCGGCTGCTGGCACGGTCGCAGCGGCCGCTGTCGCTGGCGCGCTGGTGGCAGTCACCAGCAGCACCGCAGCGTCGCACCCCGCCACGTCGCATGACGTGGTTGCGCACG
>WQWK01000160.1 GCA_009785395.1 Conexibacteraceae bacterium | reverse complement strand
TGTCGATCCCGTGGAAGCCAACGAGGGCTGGTCCAAGGACATCGAGGAGACCCAGGGCGCCGCGCCCAACTACCCGATCATCTCCGACGCCGACTTCAAGGTCGCCAAGCTCTACGAGATGCTCCCGGCCGACGTCGAGGGCGACCCCGCATCGCGCACCCCCGCCGACAACCAGACCGTGCGCAACGTGTTCGTGATCGGGCCAGACAAGAAGATCAAGCTGATCCTCGTCTACCCGATGACCACAGGGCGCAACTTCGACGAGGTCCTGCGCGTGATCGACTCGCTGCAGCTGACCGCCAACCACAAGGTCGCGACCCCCGCGCAATGGAAGCAGGGCGACAAGGTGATCATCGCCGGCTCTGTCAACAACGAGCAGGCCAAGGAGCTCTTCGGCGAGTGGGAGGAGCCGAAGCCCTACATCCGTATCGTCCCGCAGCCGCACTGAGTGGGCGCTTCACCCCGGAGGTGGCCAAGCGGGGCCACCTCCGGGACCGTCAGCGTGAGTCCCCGAGTTCGAGCACCGCCAGGAAGGCCTCCTGCGGCACCTCGACGCGGCCGACCTGCTTCATCCGCTTCTTGCCCTTCTTCTGCTGCTCGAGCAGCTTGCGCTTGCGGCTGATGTCGCCGCCGTAGCACTTGGCGATCACGTCCTTGCGGTAGGCCTTGACGGTCTCGCGGGCGAGGATGCGGCCACCGATCGCGGCCTGGATCGGCACGTCGAACTGCTGTCGCGGAATCTTCTCCTTGAGCTTCTCGGCCATCGTCCGGCCGATCGCGTCGGCCTTCGAGCGGTGCACGAGCATCGCCAGCGCGTCGACCTGGTCGCCGCCCAGCAGGATGTCCAGCTTGACGAGGTCGGACTCGCGCAGGCCCGTGATCTCGTAGTCGAACGACGCGTAGCCGCGCGTGCGCGACTTCAGCTGGTCGAAGAAGTCGAGCACGATCTCCGCCAGCGGCAGGTCGTAGGTCAGCTGCACGCGCTCGGCCGAGAGGTAATGGATGCCGGTGTAGTCGCCGCGCCGCTCCTGGCAGAGATCCATGATCGTGCCGACGTAGTCCTTCGGCGTCAGCACCTGAGCCTTGATGTAGGGCTCGCGGATCTCCCGGATGCGGGTCGGATCGGGCATGTCCGCGGGGCTGTGGACATCGAGCACGCCGCCGTCGTTCAGGGTCACCTCGTACTCGACGCTCGGCATCGTCATCATCAGGTCGAGGTCGTACTCGCGCTCGAGCCGCTCGCGCACGATGTCCATGTGCAGCAGGCCGAGGAAGCCGCAGCGGAAGCCGAAGCCGAGCGCGTCCGAGGTCTCCGGCTCCCACACCAGCGCCGCGTCGTTCAAAGTCAGCTTCTCGAGCGCGTCGCGCAGGTCCGGGTAGTCGTCGGAGTCGATCGGGAAGAGGCCGCTGAAGACCATCGGCTTGACCTCGCGGTAGCCCGGCAGGGCATCCACGGCGCGCCGGCGCAGCGAGGTCAGCGTGTCGCCGACGCGCAGTTTGGTGACGTCCTTGAGGCCCGTGATCACGTAGCCGACCTCGCCCGGCCCGAGCTGTCTGGCCGAGGTCATCTCTGGGCTGAAGAAGCCGATGTCGTCGATGTCGGCCTCGGTCCCGGCCTGCATCGCGAGGATCGCGTCGCCCTTGCTGAAGGTCCCGTCGACGACCCGGATGTAGGCGATCACGCCGCGGTACTGGTCGAACTCGGAGTCGAAGATCAGCGCCCGCGGCGGCGCTTCCGGGTCCCCGCTGGGCGACGGCACGCGCGCGATCAGCTCGTCGAGCACGTCGGTGACGCCCTCGCCCGTCTTGGCGCTGATCCGGCGCACCTCGTCGGCGGGCTCGCCGATCAGGTCGGAGATCTCCTCGGCGACGCGCTCGGGCTCGGCGCCCGGCAGGTCGACCTTGTTCATCGTCGGGATCAGCTCGAGCCCGGCGTCGATCGCCAGGTACGTGTTGGCGACCGTCTGCGCCTCGACGCCCTGGCTGGCGTCAACCACCAGCAGAGCTCCCTCGCAAGCGGCGAGGGAGCGAGACACCTCATAGGTGAAGTCGACGTGCCCGGGCGTGTCGATCAGGTGGAACTGGTAGGTCTCACCGTCCACCGCCGAGGTGTAGAACACCCGCACGGCGCGCGACTTGATCGTGATCCCGCGCTCACGCTCGAGCTCCATCGAGTCGAGCACCTGCGCGCGCATCGAACGCGGATCGACAGTGTGCGTGAGCTCGAGGATGCGGTCAGCCAGCGTCGACTTGCCGTGGTCGATGTGCGCGATGATCGAGAAGTTGCGGATGTGAGCCTGGTCTGTCAAGGCTCCACAAGAGTAGGGGGCGCGCCGCTACCGCAATTCGTCCAGCAGAGCGAACAGGCCCACCCGGCGGCGCTGCACGGAGAACTCGCTCAGCACACGCCGCCGCGCGGCCTCGCCGGCGCCCTCGCCGGCGGCCCGCTCGAGCCCCTCGCGCACCCCCGCCGCGACCGTCTCCGGGCGCAGGTCGTCGAGAAGCACGCCGGTGTCGCCGACCACCTCGGGCAGGGCGCCGGCGCGGCTCGTGACCGGAACGCAGCGCGCCAGCATCGCCTCCGCCACCGAGACTCCGAAGCCCTCGTGCTTGGAGGGTTGCAGGTAAACGGTGGCGCGGTCGTAGAGCTCGGCCAGCTCCGCGTCCTCGAGCCAGCCGGTGAGGCGCACGTTCGCGCTCGCGAGCCGCTGCAGCTCCTCGGCGGCGCCGTCGGGCGCGTGCCTGCCGGCGAGCACGAAATCGGCCTCGGGCACGAGCGCCGCCCCCTGCACGAAGGCGCGCCAGCCCTTGCGGTCGAGGTTCATGCGGTCGACGATCCCCGCGCCGAGCACCAGGGGTCGCTGATCGCGGTTCTTCGCGCCCGTCGGCCCGCTGGCCGCGGGCGCGTCAGGCACGCCGTGGTACACGACACGAACCCGCTCCGGCGGGATCCCGGTGTTGCGCCAGATCTCCTGCCGCGAGTACTCGGAGTTCGTCATCAGGATGCGCGCGCGGCGCATCGCGAAGCGGCTCAGCCAGGCGCGCGGTCCGCCGAGCTGGTAGCCGTAGCCGTACGCGCGGTCGGCGGCGGTGTCGAAGCCGCCGACGATCAGCAGCGAGCGCTTGCGCAGCAGCCAGGAGAGCGTGAACGGGAGGAAGGTGTGCCACGAGGCCCACCAGCCGACGATCACGTCCGCGGCCAGCACCTCCCTGAAGACCTTGCGGGGGTCGATGAAGCGGCCGGGCTGGTAGAGCTCGTGGACGTCGTAGCGCTCGGCCAGCAGCTGTTGGTCGAGCTCGATGAAGCTGGCCCTGCGGCTCTTTAGAAACAGCAGGCGCGGCTTGCCGGCCGGGCGCGGCGCCTGGCGCGGCATCGTCAGGCGACGGCCCGCAGATTCCGCCGGCGCGGCTCCGGGACCGCCGCCGCCCGGGCCGCGACCGCCAGTGAGCCGCCGATCGCCAGCAGCGTCCAGGTGACCGGGTCCTCGAGGAAATCGGCGTAGAGCATCGTATGCAGCAGCAGCGCCAGGAACGCGGCGGCGATGGCGACCCGGAAGGGGTCGCCGCGGGCGCCGCGGAACAGGGCGACGAGCGCGGCGATCACGAGCGCCGCGTACACGATCACGCCGATGATCCCCTGCTCGGCGGCGACCGTCACGGCGATGTTGTGCGAGTCCGACACGGAGCGCGCCGCCACCGGGTCGAAGTGCGTGTACTCCCGCGTGAACGAGCCCGAGCCGTAGCCCTGAATGGGCCGGCGCCCGAAGATGCCCAGCCCACCCGTGATCAGGCTGGCGCGCCCGCTGGTGGCATTGTTGGCCCCCGCGTTGAGGCCGAAATCGGCCGGCTTGATCGCCACCAAGATCCCGCCCGCTATCACGAGCGCGACCACCCCGCTCACCCAAACGGCCGTGCGCGGCTTCCAGCGGTGAACCGCGAGCACCAGCAGCCCCAGCGCCAGCGCGACCACGCTGGAACGCGAGATCGTGAAGACGAGGCTCACCCACAGCACCGCCAGGGCACCGAGCGACGCCAGTTGGATGCGCGGACGCGGGTCGTAGAGCAGCACGGCCGCGAGCAGGATCATCACCAGTGCCAGGTAGCGCCCGAAGATGTTGGGGTCGAAGAACACCGAGTTGACGGTGAAGTACGGGTGCAGCTGGTTGGAGGCGACGAGCTTCGAGCTCAGCCACAGGTGCTTGGTCGCCTCCTCGACGTAACCGATCAGCGAGAACGCGAGCGCCAGGACGACCGTGACCGCGAGGCAGCGCAACAGCTGCTCACGGGTCCAGTCGAGGTCGCGCAGGAGCGCGAGCAGGATCGCGAACGGGACGTAGAAGAAGACCTCGTTCTGGAGCGCCTTGACGAAGTCCGTCGAATACAGCGCCTGGATCGCGTAGAGGACGATGAAGGCGGCGAGCAGCTTCTCGAACAGCAGCCGCTCGGGCCGTGGCTCGCTCGGGGGGCTGAGGCTGCGGGTCTCGGCGCGGGACCGCCACAGCACCGGGACGAGCCAGGCGAGCGCCGCAGCGGCGATCACGAAGTACAGCGGCACGAGCAGGTTGTTGGTCGTCGCCGTGGCGCCGCTGCCGGTCGAGATCGGGATCCGGAAGGGGACGGTGAGCGCCGTGAGCGGCGCCACCAGCCACGGGTTGCGGCGCACGACGTAGGCGGCGCCGGCCAGCACCGCCAGGGCAAAGGCCGCGCCGACCAGCGCCTCGGCCGGGTGATCGTGGACGAAACGCAGCTGCGTCGAGTGCCAGACATCGTCGAGCAGCAGCACCGGCGCCAGCACCAGCGCGCCGAGCATCGCCCAGGCACGGCGCTCGCCGGTGCGGGCGAGGATCGCCATGGCAGCGAGCACGGCGGCGGCGACCACGCCCAGGCGCGGCCATGGTCCGGCAAGCACTGCGAAGCTCAGCACGGCGGGAAGGCTATCCCTTCCTCAACGCGGACGCAGGCGGCTCGCGAGCATCGACTCGATCTGCTGCCACTCGGGGATTCGCATGTGGCTGATCGCCCAGATGTAGAAGCCGCCCGCGACCAGCACGGCGCCGCCGACCGAGATGATCTGACCGAGCAGCGACACGCCGGCAAGCCGGTCCAGGCCCGCCCACACCCCGCGCGCGATCGCGCCCGTCAGGATCGAGACGACGAGGATGCGGACGCTGATCATCACCGTCTGGCTCAAATCGAGGCGGCCGTTGAAGCCGATCCGCAGCCGTCGTGCCTGCAGGTAGGCCATCACGATGTTGGCGCTCGC
>WQWK01000159.1 GCA_009785395.1 Conexibacteraceae bacterium | reverse complement strand
TCCAAGCCGCGCGACCGCAGGCTCCTGATCGAGGAGGCGGCTGGGCTCGGCAAGCACCGCAAGCGGCGCCGTCGCGCGCAGCTCAAGCTCGGCCACACCCAGGACAACCTCGACCGCGCGCTCGATGTCGAGCGCGAGGCGCGCTCGCGTCTGAAGCCACTCAAACGCCAGGCGGAGGCGGCCGAACTGCACGAACGCATCCACCGCCAGACGCTCGAGGTGCGCTGGGAGCTGACGCGCGAGGAGCTGCGGGCGCGCCGCGCCGAACAGGCCGCCGCCACCCAGCAGGCCGCACAGGCGCGCTCGGACCGGGGCGCGATCGAGAAGGAGCTGGAAGCAGTGGCGGCACGGCGGCGCCAGGCCGAGGAGGCACTGGCGGCGCGCTCGAGCCAGCGCGAGGAGCTCTCGCGGCGCAGCTACGGGGCGCAGTCGGCGGCCGACAAGGTTGGCTACCGCGCCGACGCCGTGCGCACCGCCGGCGAGACCGTCGCCGCCCGGCTGAGCCGCGGCCGGCAGCAGGTCGAGCAACTGCTGGCGGCGGCGCAGGACGATCAGCCCGACCCGCAGGCGCAGGAGCGGATCACGGCGATGTCGCGTGAGCTGGAGGCGCTGGAGCGTGACCGCGAGGCCGAGCTTGCGCGCCAGCTCGCCGAACTCGAGCAGCAGTGTGTGGCGGCCGCCGCGCTCGAGCAGGAGCGGGCCGCCTCCGTGGAGGTCGCCAAGACGGCCCGCGAGGCGGCCGAGGCCGCCCACGAGGCTGCGCGTACGGCCGTGCGTGAGGCCGAGCGTGGGGTCGAGGCGGCGCGCCGCGAGAGTGCTCGGGTCGGCGGCGAGCTGGCGGCCGTCAACCAGTTCCTGCGCAGCCATCAGACTGCGCCCGGCGGCGCCCGCTCGCTTGCGGACGAGCTGACGGTCGCGCCGGGCTACGAGCTGGCGGTCGCCGCGGCGCTCGACGGCCGGCTCAGAGCTGCCCTCGTGGACGACCGTGTCGCGGCCGGTGATCTGCTCGACAAGGCGGGGCGGGACGGCGGCCGCATCCTCGTTCTGCGTGATATCGCAGAGCAGGCAGCTGATCCGGCCGACCCGCCTGTCCCCGGATCCGTACAGCTTCGCGAGTACGTCTCCGGTGACAGTCGGGCCGCCCAGATAGCCCGTGAGCTCCTGCGTTGTGTCTGGGTCGTGGACGACCTGGCCGCCGTGGCCGATGACTTCGCCGGTGTTGCCGTCACCGCCGGCGGCCGGGTTTTTTCGGGCTTGGCTGGTGAACTGAGGCAGGCGGCGAACGTCGGGGAAGAGCGGGTGTTGGCCGAGCGCAACCGGCGCGATCAGCTGATTGCGGCAAGCGAGGCCTCCGTGCAGGCGGAGCACGCGGCGCGGGGTGAGGCCGATGCCGCCGCCGCGCGCGCGGCCGAGCTCGATGGCGTGCGTGAGCAGGCGATCGCCGCGCACCGCGCGGCGGTTGACGGCTTCGACGAGGCGGTCGAGGAGCAGCGCCGCCTGGCGGCGGCGATCGAGCGCCGGCGCACCGCCCCCGACGAGGGCCCGGGCGCCGGCCGCCGCGCCCAGATCCAGGCGGAGCTGGGCGCCGAACAGGCACGTATCGAGCGGGCGGAGCGCGAGCGCAGCGAGCGCCAGGCGCAGATCCAGCGGCTGCGTGCCGAGGTGGCTCGCGATCAGGCGCTCGCGCCCAGGATCGCCGCGATCCACGAGGAGCTGCAGACGCTCGCGGCGGTGATCGCCGAGCGCAAGGCTGCGTTCGACGCCGAGCTCGCGCAGGACCGCGAGGCGGGAGAGACCGTCGCCGCACAGCTGCGTGCCTGTGCGCAGGACGAGGCCGGTATACAGACGCGCCTGCACGCCGCCGCGGAGGCGCTGACGACCGCCGAGGTGCGTTCCCAGCGGGCACGTGACCAGGAGTCGGAGGCCGAGCAGGCGTTGCGGTTGCTGGCGGCGGAGCTGCAGCTGGAACCGGTCGCCGCGCAGGAGGCGTTGTCCGATGAGCGCCGCGAGGAGCTGCGGACGCGCCTGGAGCGTCTCGCCCGGCGGCGCGAGCAGCTCGGTCCGGTGAACCCGCTGGCACAGGACGAGTACGCCGAGGCGCTCGCGCATGTCGAGGAGCTGGAGGTCCAGCGGACCGACCTGGAGGCGGCCCTGCGCGAGCTCGAGGGCCTGATTCGCGATACCGACAGGCAGATCCGTGAGACCTTCGAGGAGACCTTCGATGCGGCCGCACGGAACTTCGAGGAGCTGGTGGCGCGGGTCTTCCCGGGGGGCAGCGGCCGCCTGCGCCTCGTGGCTGAGTCCGACGCCCGGGCGTCTGTGATCGGCGGCCAGGCGCTCGAAGGTGCCGAGGGCGAGACCGCTGCGGACGCCGAGGCAGAGTCCGAGACCGGTGAGGACGTGTCCGAGGATGAGGACCTGCTCGGGGTCGAGATCGAGATCACGCCGGCCGGCAAGGCGATGAAGCGGCTGACGCTGCTCTCGGGCGGTGAGAAGTCGATGACGGCGCTGGCCTTCCTGTTCGCCGTCTTCCTCGCCAAGCCGTGCCCGTTCTACATCATGGACGAGGTCGAGGCGGCGCTCGACGACCTCAACATCTCGCGCTTCCTCGAACTGCTCGACACCTACAGCGAGCGTGCCCAGTTCATCGTCGTCACGCACCAGAAGCGGACGATGGAGGCCGCCGATTCGCTGTACGGCGTGTCGATGGGCGGCGACGGCATCTCGAAGGTGATCTCAAGGCGGCTGCCCCCGCGCGAGGTGGCCGCCTAGGAGCCGCCCGGCCCGATCCGGCCCCGCCTCGCCCGCCCCGCACGGGCGTTGCTAACGTCGCGCGCCGATGGCACGCGACTGGTCTGATCTCTTCGTGGTGAACGGCGCGTCCGCCGGCGGCGCCGGGGGCGCGGCGGAGGCGGCAAGCACGGAGCGGCGCCGCGGGATGTTCTCGAGGCTGCGCGAGAACCTGCGCAAGACCCGCCAGGCACTCGGCGCCGAGATCCAGGCGACGCTCTTCGAGGAGGTCAACGAGGAGACGTGGGAGCGCCTCGAGGAGGCGCTGATCTACGCCGATGTCGGCGCCCGCACGACCGCGAAGATCGTCGGGCAACTCGAGCGGGAGGCGACCGAGGGCGGCATCACGGGCGGGGAGGCGCTGACCGCGCGTCTGACCGAGCTGCTGGCCGAAACCGCGCGGGTGGGCGACGATCACATCGACCTGCGCCAGAAGCCGACCGTGATTCTGATGGCCGGCGTCAACGGCACCGGCAAGACGACGACGACCGGCAAGCTCGCGCACCACCTGAGCCGCGAGCTCGGCCATAAGGTGGTGCTCGTGGCCGCCGACACGTTCCGTGCCGCCGCCGTCGAGCAGCTGGAAATGTGGGCCCAGCGCGCCGGCGCCGAGTTCGTCCGCGGGCCCGAGGGGACCGATCCCGGCTCGGTCGCGTTCGAGGGCGTCTCCAGGGCGATCGAGAGCGAGGCCGACGTCGTGATCGTGGACACCGCCGGGCGCCTGCACACCCAGGACGACCTGATGGGCGAGCTCACCAAGATCCGCCGCGTGATCGCCAAGCAGATCCCCGAGGCCCCGCACGAGACGCTGCTGACGGTGGACTCGACTACGGGACAGAACGGTTTGCGCCAGGCGCAGCTGTTCTCGCAGGCGATCGACGTCAGCGGGCTGGTTCTGACCAAGCTCGACGGCACCGCCAAGGGCGGCATCGCGCTCGCGATCGCGGGTGAGCTCGGGATTCCGGTGAAGCTCATCGGCACTGGGGAGCAGCTCGATGATCTGCGCCCATTCGACGCGACCGACTTCGCACGCGCGCTCGTCAGCTGAGCGCGGGGCGTCCGCGGCCGGTCCCGGCCGTCGCGAGCGTGAACCCAGCTGCCCACGGGAGTAATCTCGCTTTAAATGGCTGGTTGGCTCATTTGGTTGATCGTGGCTTGCGGCTTCGGTGCCGGTGAGCTGCTGGCGGGCCAGGGAAGCTTCTTCCTGGCCCCGTTCGCGATCGGCGCCGCGCTCGCCGCGGCCGCTGACAGCGTGGCCGGTGACGTGGCCGCATGGATCGTGTTCGTGCTGGCGTCGGTCGCGACGCTGATGGCGGTCAGGCCGCTCATCCACAGCCGCCTGCTGCGCAGCAGCGGGCCGGCGCTGCGGACCGGCGGCGCGGCCCTGGTCGGCAAGCGCGCGATCGTGCTCGAGCGGATCGCCAACCACGAGGGCGTCGGGAGGGTGCGGATCGACCACGAGGTCTGGACGGCACGTTGCCTGGACGAGGATCATGTGATCGAGCCCGGCACGAGTGTCGAGGTCGTCGACATCAGGGGCGCGACGGCGCTCGTTATGGAGTAGCCGAACAAGGGGACGAAGGAATGGTTGGAGCGATCGTCGCAGCTGTGATTGTGGTTTTTCTGCTGATCCTGTTCGCGCGGACGGTGCGGATCGTTCCGCAGGCGAAGGCTGGGATCGTCGAGCGTCTTGGCCGCTATCACAGGACGCTGACGCCCGGGATGACGCTGCTGATGCCGTTCGTCGACAGGATGCGTCCGCTGATCGACCTTCGCGAGCAGGTCGTCTCGTTCCCGCCACAGCCGGTCATCACCGAGGACAACCTGGTCGTCAACATCGACACGGTCCTGTACTTCACCGTCAACGACGCGCGCTCGGCGACCTATGAGGTTGCCAATCCGCTGCAGGCGATCGAGCAGATCACGGTCACGACGTTGCGCAACGTGATCGGCTCGCTGACGCTGGAGGACGCGCTCACCAGCCGCGACCACATCAACGCCCAGCTGCGGGGCGTGCTCGACGAGGCCACGACCCGGTGGGGAATCCGCGTCAACCGCGTCGAGATCAAGTCGATCGACCCGCCGCCGACGATCCAGGAGGCGATGGAGAAGCAGATGCGCGCCGAGCGCGACCGCCGCGCCGCGATCCTCAACGCCGAGGGCATCAAGCAGTCGCAGATCCTCACCGCCGAGGGCCAGCAGCGCGCCGCAGTGCTCACCGCCGAGGGGGAGAAGCAGGCCGCGATCCTCCGCGCCGAGGGCGAGGCGCAGGCGATCGGGACCGTCTTCGGGGCGATTCATGCGGGCGACCCCGATCCGAAGCTGCTCAGCTACCAGTACCTGCAGATGCTCCCGCAGCTCGCTCAGGGCGACGCGAACAAGGTGTTCGTGATCCCGAGCGAGTTCGCGGATGCGTTCGGGGGGATCGCCAAGTCGTTCGCTGCCAACGCAGCCAACGCCACGAGCGGAAACG
>WQWK01000158.1 GCA_009785395.1 Conexibacteraceae bacterium | reverse complement strand
GGGTCGGCCAGCAGGAACGCCGTGTAGGACTCGCCTGGCTCCGCAGCCGCGCGGCGCGCCGCGATCGTGCGTTCGAGCGCGGGCAGCACCTCGTACGGCGCCTGCTCGCCGGGGCCGCCCGGATCGGCGCCGTCCAGCCCGCGGTAAAAGCAGGTGCGTTCACCCGTGTGGCACGCGGGGCCCGTCGGCTCGACGAGCGCCAGCAGCGCGTCGGCGTCGCAGTCGTAGCGCAACGCCTTTACGTGTTGGACGTTTCCGGAGGTCTCGCCCTTGTGCCACAGCTCCTGGCGCGAGCGGCTGAAGAAGTGCATCTCCCCCGTCTCCCGTGTGCGCTCGAGCGCGTCCGCGTTCATGTAGGCGAGCGTCAGCACCTCGCCGCTGTTCCAGTCCTGGACGATGCACGGAAGCAGGCCGGCGGCGTCGAATTTCAAGTCGGAGGTATCCACCCCCGGGAGGATACGGTCGCGGCGGGTGCCGGAGCCGTCGCGACGGACTCCGAGACTGCCGCGGCGGGCGTCGCTACTCGATGCCGAGCCGGTCGAGCACCCTGTCGTCGGCGCGCCAGTGACGGCGGACGCGCACCTGCAATGCGAGGTGCACATGACCGCCGAGCTCCCTTTCTATGGCTCGCCGCGCTCCCATACCGATCGCCTTGATCATACGCCCTCCGGAGCCGATCAGGATTCCCTTCTGCGATTCGGTCTCGACCAGCAAGACGGCATCGATGCGGAAGCGCCCGTCATGCTCCTCGATGTCCTCGATCTCGACCTCGACGGCGTGCGGCACCTCCTCGCGCGTGCGGATCAGGACCTGTTCACGCACGAGCTCGGCGAGCAGCACCGACTCGGACTGGTCGGAACGCTGACGCGGATCGAAATAGAAGGGGCCGCTGGGCAGCAGCGAGACGAGGTGCCCGAGCAGCTCGTCGACACCGGTGCCCTTGCGGGCGGAGATCGGGAAGATCGACTCGGCGATGCCGAGCTCCTCGGCCTCGTTCAGCACCGCCATCATCTTGGCGCGGTCGACCCGGTCGGCCTTGTTGACGGCGACCACGACCGGCACCCGTGCGCCCTTCAGCAGGCCTGCGATGAAGCGATCGCCGGGGCCGATGCCCTGCTCGGCGTTGAGCACCATCAGGCAGCCGTCGGCGTCGTCCAGCTCGGACTCGACGCGGCGCTGCATGCGCTCGGTCAGGGCGTCGCGCGGGCGCTGGACGCCGGGCAGGTCGACCAGCACCAGCTGCCAGTCCTCGCCATTGGCTACGGCCCGGATCGCGCGGCGCGTGGTCTGCGGCTTGTCGGAGACGATCGCGACCTTGTTGCCGACCAGCGCGTTGGTCAGGGTCGACTTGCCGACGTTCGGGCGCCCGGCGAGCGCGATGAAGCCCGAGCGGGTGGCGGGCTCGGGCGGGCGGGCGGGGGCGGATTCAATGCCGGGCTCGTGACGGGCGGCGCTCATCGGATCCAACGCATCAGCTCGGACTGCAGCGCCAGCATCTCGCCGTCGTCGACCTCGTGGTCCATCCCGGTCAGGTGCAGAGTCCCGTGCACGACTGCCTCCCTCAGGTCGTCTGTGTGCTCAGGGCAGATGACGATGTCGCCGAGCTCACGCGGCCCGGCGGGTTCGCCATCCTCGTCGACCCCGAACGAGAGCACGTCGGTCGGGCTGTCGATGTTGCGGTAGTCACGGTTGAGCTGCTGGATGCGCTCGGCATCCACGAACTCGACGGCCATGTGCCCGTGCTCGATTCCGGCCGAGGCGAGTCCCAGCACACACAGCTCCCGTACCTCGAGAGCGGTCGGGGCGTCCGGCACGAGCAAATCGATCCCCAGCACCTCGATGTCGAGGCCGCTCGTGGTCATCGGGGGCGGGGCGATCGGAGGCGCGACGAGCTCATCGCCCGTCAGGCTCGCTTGGCGGGGCGCAGCTCCGGCGCGGCTCGCTGCGAGTGCTCGTTGTACGCGGCGACGATCCGGCGCACCAGCTTGTGCCGCACCACGTCCTCCTCGCCGAAGCGCACGAAGCCGATGTCCTCGACGCCGTCGAGGATCTCGGCCACGGCGCTGAGACCGGATGTCTGTTCGCGCGGCAGGTCCACCTGCGTGATGTCGCCGGTGACGACGACCTTGGAGCCGAAGCCGAGGCGGGTGAGGAACATCTTCATCTGCTCCGGCGTGGTGTTCTGCGCCTCGTCGAGGATGATGAAGCTGTCGTTCAGCGTGCGGCCACGCATGAACGCGAGCGGCGCGACCTCGATCACGCCCCGCTCCAGGTGCTGGCTGAACTTCTCGGCCTCGAGCATGTCGTGCAGCGCGTCGAAGAGCGGCCGCAGGTACGGGTCGACCTTCGCCATCAGGTCACCGGGCAGGAAGCCGAGGCGCTCACCGGCCTCGACGGCCGGGCGCGTGAGGATGATCCGGCTGACCTCGCGCCGGTGCAGCGCGGCAGCCGCCAGCGCCACGGCGAGGAACGTCTTGCCTGTGCCGGCAGGACCGATTCCGAAGGTGATCGTGTTGTTGCGGATCGAGTCGACGTAGCGCTTCTGGTGCACCGTCTTGGGCGCGACCTTGAGCGCGCGGCTGCGCCAGATCACGTCCTCGAGGATCGCGGCCGGGTCCTCGTGCTGATCCAGCGCGTGCGAGACCGCCTCGATCGTCCCCGGCGCGATCTCATGGCCCTGTTCGATCAGCTCCGTCAGCTCGCGCACGACCGCCACGGCCGCGTCCACCGCGTCCGGATCGCCCTCGAGCGTGAGCAGGTTGCCACGCAGAAATACATCGCAATCGATGTGCTCGGTCAGGGTCCTGAGCACCTTGTCACCGCTTCCCGCCAGCTCGGCGGCGGCGGCGTTGTCCAGTTCGATCTGGGTCCGCATCCGACTCCTCTATGAGTTAAGGGCGGTCCGCACCGCCGCCGACGCCCGCTTGCCGTCCACCAGGCCGCCGGCCTGGTCCATCACCACCTTCATCACCTGGCCCGTATCCCGCGGGCCGGTCGCGCCGGTCTGCGCGATCGCGCCGGTGACGATCTCATGCAGCCGCTCGTCGCTCAGGTCCGCCGGCAGATAGCCCGCGATCATCGCGGCTTCCGCCTGCTCCTTCTCGGCGAGCTCAGGCCGTCCGGCGTTCTCGAACTGCGACGCCGCCTCCAGCCGGCGCTTGCGCTCGCGCCTCAACACCGCGAGCTCATCGCCGCCGCCCTCCTTGGCGTCCTTCTGCAGCTCGGACACGAGCAGGCGCAGGGCTCCGGCGAGATCCCGCTCGCCCGCCTTCATCGCGCGAACCACGTCAGCGCGCACCTGTTCGAGAACGCTCAACTACCGAAAGGATACGACGCGCTGGTGACGTTGGGAGGCGCGGGCGCTCCCAACCGCGCCCGCGCCTCCATTTTTGCGACGTCTCCTCGCACCGGCCTGCCGAGAGAGGAGAGAGAAAACTCTGCGAGGTGCCGGTACGAAGCTCTGGCCGCTGAACGACGACGTGGTAGAGAATGCCCGGCCGCGCACGCGCCGGCATCGGCCCGCTGGACAAAATCCGGCACCGCCCGGTTAGCCAGGGGGCTCGCTCTCGGCCGACAGCTCGAGCGCGGGCGGATGGCCCAGCTGCCCCAGCTCGGCGAGGTCGCGCGGGAACAGGATTTCAACCGACCAGTCGGCGATCAGCCGTGACTTGCGGTCGAGCCCGGGCATCCAGGCGAGGTGGTAGAAGCGGCAGATCGCCCAGGCCGGGAAACCCTTGAGGCGCACCCCCATCAGGTTCGCGACCGCGCGGTGGCGGCCGAGGTCGGCGAACGAGCCCAGCGTCTTGAACGTGAACGGCTGCGGCGCCTGGCCGCGCGTCACCCGCGCGATGTTCTCGCCGAGCAGCTTGCCCTGGCGGATCGCGTGCTGCGCCGTCGGCGGGCACGGCTGCCCGGGCCGTGCCGGATCCGGGACCGCGGCGATGTCACCGATCGCCCACACGTTCTCGAAGCCCTGCACGCGCATGTACTCGTCGGTGATGATCCGGCCGAACTCGAGCGGCAGCCCCAGGCGCGCGGCCACCGGGCTCGCGCGCACGCCCGCCGTCCAGACCGTGGTGCGGGTCTTGAGGACCTGTCCGTCCGAGAGCACGACGCTGTCAGCGCGGACCTCGCTGACCGTCGTGCCGAGCCGGAACTCGATTCCGCGGCCGGCCAGCAGCTCGACCGTCCAGTCGGCGAGCTCCTCCTGGATCTCGGGCATGATCCGGTCGGCGGCGTCGATCAGCGTGAAGCGCACCCCGGTCTCGCGGCAGCGCGGGTAGCGCTTGATCGCGTCATGGGCGAAACCCTGCAGCTCGGCGATCCCCTCGAGCCCCGCGTAGCCGCCGCCGACGAACACGAAGCTCAGGTACTCGGCCCGCAGATCCTTGTCGTCGAGCCCCTCGGCGAGCTCGAAGTGGAACACGATCCGGTTGCGCAGAGCGATCGCGTCGGCGATCGTCTTGAAGCCGACTGCGTGCTCGGTCAACCCCGGGATCGGGATCACGCGCGAGACCGAGCCGAGCGCCACCACCAGGTGGTCGTAGCGGTACTCCTTGCGCTGGCCCGAGATCATCTCGACCTCGAGCGTGTTCCGCGCCGGGTCGCCGCCGATCACGTAGCCGACGCGCAGCGCGGTGCGCTTGAGGTGCTCGCGCAACGGCACCACGATGTGGCGAGGGTCCAGCGTGCTCGCCGCGGCGCCCGGCAGCAGCGGCGCGTACATCAGGAAGTTGACGTCGTTGATCAGCGTGATGCGCGCGCCCGCCGGCGCCAGGCGCTCGAGCTTCTTCGCCGTGTAATACCCGCCGAAGCCGCCACCCGCTATGACGATGTGCTGGCTTATACCGGGGAGCCTATCCGCGGTCGGGCGCCTCCAACAACAGTGCGGCCCATTCGCCGAGCTCCAGCCTGCGCGTCTCGCGGTAGCCCCGCTGCGCGAATGCCGCGGCGACGCGGTCGGCCTCGGCCGCCAGAAGCCCGCTGGCGATCACCAGCCCGGGCCGCTCGACCATCCGCTCGGCCCAGAACAAAAGCAGCGGCGCCAGCAGGTTGGCCAGCACCAGCGCCGCGGGCGGCACCTGCTGCTCGCGCAGGTCGAAGCGCTCGATGCCTGCGAGCTCCACGCCGTTCGCAGCGGCGTTCTCACGAGTCGCGTCGACCGCGAGCTGGTCGTAGTCGAGCGCCAGCACCCGTGCGAAGCCCAGTTTCGCCGCCGCGATCGCGAGCACGCCGGAGCCGCACCCCAGATCGATGGCTGCGGGGCCATCGGCATGGGGCTCGATGGCCCCGGGCTCCGCCAGGTCGAGCAACAGCT
>WQWK01000157.1 GCA_009785395.1 Conexibacteraceae bacterium | reverse complement strand
GCGGGACCGCGCGCTGCTCGAGACGATGTACGCCTGCGGGCTGCGTGCCTCGGAGGCGATCGGGCTGAAGCTGAGCGAGCTCGACATGGAGGGCGGTGTGCTGATCGCCCACGGCAAGGGCTCCAAGGAACGGGTCGTGCCGATCGGGTCCAAGGCGCTTGAGACGCTGAGGGTCTACCTCCACAGGGCACGCCCCGGGCTTGTCGGGCTGCGCGACGAGCCGCACGTGTTCCTCAACCTGCGCGGCCAGGCGCTCTCGCGCCAGGGGCTCTACAAGATCGTCCAGCGCCACGCCCGTGCCGCCGGCCTCGACTCGCGGATGAGCCCGCACACCCTGCGCCACACGTTCGCCACGCACCTGCTCGCCGGCGGCTGCGACCTGCGCTCGCTGCAGGAGATGCTCGGCCACGCGGACATCGGCACGACGCAGATCTATACGCACCTGTCCTCAGATCGGCTGCGGGAGGTGTACTTCGACGCACACCCGCGCGCGAAGCTGCCGCAGCCGGGGAACGGGCGGGGATAGCGCGGGGACAGCTGCGGGCAGCGATACTGACCGGGTGCCAGAGCTTCCCGAAGTCGAAACGATCCGCCGCCAGCTCGCTCCTCACCTGGAGGGCCGCGCGCTTGAGTCGGTCGAAATTCGCGACTTCCGCTGGACCCAGCCGGCACCGCCCGAGCTGATCGCAGCCGAACTGACCGGGGCGACGGTGCAACGCCTCGGGCGCCTCGGCAAGTACATGCTCTGGGAGTTCGACGGCGACCGCCACCTGATCGTGCATCTGCGTATGACCGGGTCGTTGCTGCTGGACGCCGAGCCAGAGTCGCCGCACACGCGTGTGCGCATCGAACTCGACGACGGCCACGTGCTCACCTATGTGGATCCGCGCCGCTTCGGTACCGCCCACCTGATGCTCTCGACAGCCGCGCGCGACCAATACCTGCAGGCCAGGCTCGGCGCCGAGCCGTTCAGCGCCGACTTCACCGCCGAGTACCTGCGCGCGCAGGCCCGGGGCCGGACCGCCCCGGTGAAGTCGTTCATCCTCGACCAGCGGCGGATCGCCGGGGTCGGGAACATCTACGCAGACGAGGCCCTGCATCGCGCCGGCGTGCATCCGCTGCGTCCGGCCGGCTCACTGACGCTCGCGCAGTGGCGCAAGCTCAAGGACGCGATCGAGGCATCGCTTGCGGCCGGGATCGACGCCAAGGGCGCCTCGATTGATGACTTCCGCCACGTCGACGGCGCGCGCGGCAGCTTCCAGGATCGCTTCCTTGTGCACACGCGTGCGGGCGAGCCGTGCCCGACCTGCGGCCGGCCGATCCGCAAGCTCACGGTCGGCGGGCGCGGGACCTACGTTTGCGAGCACTGCCAGCCGAAGCCCCGCAAGGCCGCGGGCTGAGCATCTGCGGGTGGGTGGGCATCTCGCCGGTGGCTTGCTTTGCCACCGGCTCACCGCACGTGCCGGCTTACAGGTGCGGGCAGACCGACAGTGGCCGCGACCCCGGTGCGGTCACGTTGTCCCCACCGCCGTTGCCGCTCATCACCGTCTGGAGCGCGCCCGAGTTCTGGCTCTCGAGCGCCTGCAAGGCGCTCTCCAGCTCAGCGACGAGATGCTGCTCGGCGGCGAGGTCGCGCTGCGAGGCCCCGATCACCGCCACGCAGCTTGCCCCGAATCCGCGGCGGCGGGCGATGCCGTCCAGGCGGTTCGATGCCCGGTACACGGCCTCGGCGTCACCATGATAGGTCTGGATCGTCGGGATCAGGCAGGTGAGCAGCGCGGCGGTCGAACCGGGGTCGATGCCGCACTTGGTGGCAGCCGCGTTGAGCTTGCCCCAGTCGCCGCCGAGCGTGATCAAATCGAGGCAACCGGTGCGCACGGCGCCCACCAGCGGGCTGACGCTGCGCATGCGGTGGCACACCGTCCCAGCTCTGCTGAAGTTCTGCGGATTGCGCGTCTCCTGTGCCCGCAGCGTCTTGATGCGGGCGACGGCCGCCGACAGCTGCTGGTACTCGGCCTTGGACAGCACACCGCGCGGGCCGGCGGTTGCGGTGGCCGCCCCGACCGTGAGCACCAGCACGCTCGCGATCGCGCACGCGGCCACGCACGCAAGGACAGCGCTTACGAGGCTGGCTCGCCGCATCGGGACACCCGCGGGCCGCGAGGCCCGTCAGGCCGCCAGCAGCGCCGGCAGACGCCCGGCGCGATCGGCGGCAAGGAGCTGTTCGAACCCACCGAGCGACTCGCCATCGATCACGATCTGGGGGAAGGTGACCATGCCGGTGATCTCCTGCAGCTTGTTGCGGCCGTCCGCGTCACGTGCGAGATTGATCTCCTCGTAGGTGACGCCGCGCTTGTCAAGGAGCGCCTTGGCACTACGGCAGTACGGGCACACGTCGGTGGTGTAAACGATGACGGGCTTCATGACTTCAAAAAGGATAGCCACCCCAACCCGGGTCCCGGGATGCCTGGGTCGCTGAAGACCGAGGCGATCGTGCTGCGCTCGATCCGCTACGGCGAGGCCGACCGGATCCTGCATCTGTACACGCCCGGGCACGGCCGCATCGGCGCGATCGCGAAGGGCGCCAGGCGTTCGCGCAGCCGCTTCGGCGCGCGGCTCGAGCCGTTTTTCCAGATCAGCGTGGTGCTCCACGAGGGGCGCGGCGACCTCTACACGGTGACCGGTGTCGACACGGTCGACGCCCGCGCGGGCCTGCGCGAGAGCGCACCGGCGCTCGACGGCGCCGCCCGCGCCTGCGATGCGGTGGCGCGGCTGTTCGAGACGGATGAGCCGCACCCGGAGGTGTTCGCGCTGCTGGCGAACGAGTTGACGCTGCTGGCCGGCGACCCGGCGGCGGCGCGAACGGAGAACGCGCTGGCCTTCCGCCTGAAACTGCTGCTCGCGGCCGGGATCGTGCCTCAGCTCGGATCCTGCGCCAACTGCGGGGAGCGTGAACACCTGACCGGGTTCTCGGCGGCCGCCGGAGGGGTCGTCTGCGGCTCTTGCGAATCGGCCTCGTTTCCGCTTGGGGAGGAGGCGTACGAGTTCCTCGTGGGGGCGCTCGGACAGCCGCTCGCGAGCGCCCCGCAAGCCTCCGAACGGGCGCTGCTGGTTGCCGAGCGGGCGATCCGCGAGACGGCCGAGCATCATGCCCAGGTTCGCCTGCGGCCGCTGCCGGCGGTGTCTGGACGCGCCTGACGGCCCAGGCTCGCCCTCAAATACGCGAGGTATTCTCGTCGCGAGCCTGCGCCGTCATCCACGCCCAGCCACTCGCCGGTCCGGTCCCTGAGTGTCCAGCGCTGCTGGCAGAATGGTTATGTGAACAAGGTCTACGAGCATCCGGGCGGCGCCGTCGCAGACGCGTTCGCGGAGCGCACGCGCCAGCAGGAGGAGGCGCAGCTGTCGCCGCTGGCGACACGCTCCTACCCGGCGGCGCGCGCGGCCGACGAGCCGGAGTGCGGGTTGCGCACGCCGTTTCAGCGCGACCGCGACCGGATCGTCCACTGCAAGGCGTTCCGGCGGCTCAAGCACAAGACGCAGGTGTTCGTGCTGCCCCTCGGCGATCACTACCGCACGCGGCTCACGCACACGCTCGAGGTCACGCAGATCTCGAGGACCGTCGGGCGCGCGCTCCGGCTCAACGAGGACCTCGTGGAGGCGATCGGGCTGGGGCATGACATCGGGCACCCGCCGTTCGGCCACATCGGCGAGCAGGCGCTCGACGAATGCCTGGCAGAGCGGTTCGGGGAGCGGTTCTGGCACAACGAGCACTCTCTGCGCGTGGTCGAGGTGCTCGAGCGGGACGGCCGCGGGCTCAACCTGACGGCGGCGGTGCGCGACGGGATCCGGGCGCATTCGTGGCGTGCGGAGCCTCCGCCAGCGACGCTCGAGGGGGAGATCATCCGCTTCGTCGACCGCATCGCCTACATCAACCATGACATCGACGACTCGGTGCGGGGTGGCGTGCTCGACGCCGCGGAGCTCCCGCACGGGCCGATCGCGGTGCTCGGGGACACAGGCTCACAGCGGATCGACACGCTCGTCCACGATCTGGTCGAGGAGTCCGCGCGGGAGGGGGCGATCGTGCAGAGCGAGACCGTCGGCGAGGCGATGTCGGACCTGCGCGACTTCATGTTCGAGCGCGTCTACCTCGGGCCCGAGGTGCGGCAGGAGCGCGAGAAGATCCGGGCCGCGGTGCGCAGCCTGTTCGATCACTTCTGTGAGCACCCGGAGCGGATCCCCGGTTCGATCCCGGACGGCCCATTGTCACGCCGGGTGACCGACCACATCGCGGGCATGACGGACCGCTTCGCGGTGGCGGTGTTCGAGGCGCTCGCGGTTCCGACGGCGTTCACCCCGTGAGCCGCTACACGCCGGATTCGCGTGACCGCGTGCGTGACGCGGTAGACATGCTGGCGCTGGTGGGCTCGAAGGTCGAGCTCACCCGCCGTGGCCACGACAGCTACTTCGGGCACTGCCCGTTCCACGACGAGCAGACGCCGTCCTTCCACGTGCGCCCGGACGAGAAGCACTACCACTGCTTCGGCTGCTCGGAATCCGGCGACCCATTCACCTTTGTGATGCAGACCGAGGGGCTCGACTTCGTCCGCGCTCTGGAGGCACTCGCCGACCGCTTCGGGGTGACGCTGGAAACCGAGGATGAGTCGCCCGAGGCTGCGTCCCGGCGCGAGCGCCGCGAGCGCCTGTACACACTGCTCGACCGCACCGCCACCTTCTACGAGCGCTTCCTGTGGGAGGCCCAGGAGGCGGCGGCGTCGCGGGAGTACTTGCTGGGCCGCGGATTTCTCGAGGAGACGCTGCGCGAGTTCAGGGTCGGGTACGCCCCGCACTCCTGGGATCGGATCGTGGGCGCGTCGCGCAAGGCCGGCTACAGCGCCGATGAGATCCTGGCCGCGGACCTGGGGCGGCGCAAGAAGGCGCGGCCGGACGAGCTGGTCGATCGCTTCCGCGGACGGATCATGTTTCCGACGGCCGACGCGCGCGGCCGCGTGCGCGGGTTCGGCGCGCGCACGACCGGCGTCGATGACGGGCCCAAGTATCTGAACACCGCCGAGGGCGACGTCTACAGCAAGCGCGGGGTCCTGTATGGCATCGCGCATGCGCGCGCGGCGGCGGCCAAGGAGGGGCGGATGATCCTCTGCGAGGGCTACACGGACGTGATCGCTCTGCATCAGGCGGGCGTGCGCAACGCGGTCGGGATCATGGGCACATCGCTGACCGAGGAGCAGGTCGGCGAGCTGGTGCGGGTTGTGAAGGTGCTCGAGCTCTGTCTCGACGCGGACAACGCCGGCCGGCGCGCGATGGAGCGCGCCT
>WQWK01000156.1 GCA_009785395.1 Conexibacteraceae bacterium | reverse complement strand
CCCCCAACCGAACAACACCTACCTGGTCGACGGGACGGTGTACCACATGGATGGTCTGGGACGCCCTGACGACGTGCACGCTGAACAGCTCACGCTTGGTAATGCTGACCGTTCGCCCAGTGTCCAGTCCCGCATCGGCGACCAGGGCGGGCCTGGTTATGAGGGTGGACATCTGGTGGCCAACATGTTCGGCGGTGGCCCCGAGGACCACAACCTTGTCCCGATGCTTCAAAGCGTCAACCGCGGAAGTGGCAGCAGCTTCGGCAATCTGGAAGGCCACTGGCAATCGCTGCTCAACAAGAACCCGGACACGAAGATCAGTGTCGACATCAATCTGCATTACGGTGGTGCCAGCAAGGTGCCGGATCGCATGACGGTCAACTACTCGATCAACGGCGTGCAGCAAAAGCCGCAGAGGTTCATGAATGGCTGACCCCTCATCCATCCCGCTGGTGCGCCAGGGGGAGCTGATCAAGGAGATCGCACAACGGATCGTCGGTGTGGTGAGCGGGGAGTGGTCGGTCGTGCGGTATGAGATCGAAACCGTCACATCGCTTCAGCAGGATCTGATCTATGTGACGCGACCGGATGGAAATGAGGACCGCGAGGTCGCCCCGGAGGAGGTGGTCGACCTCGATATCGAGCTTCGCAGCGTCATGTACAAGCCGGGAGCGGGAGCATGGTTCTCCGCCACCATCGTTGTAACCAACACCGGTTCGGACACTGGCTCACTCGACGCGCATTTCAACTACGACGATGAACCAGGATGGGACTACCCCGTGGATCCTGTCGTTTACCTCAGGGACCTGGAAAGGTTCCCGCGCGATGATTCTGCGATCCCGGACTGGCTGCGGCAGCGGCTCCAGGAGGCTGACGCTGCGCAGTAGGTGGTGTGAGTCGCGAACTCGCGACTCAAGGCACTAGATCGGGTGACGCAGGATCGCCGCGACCGAGCCCTGCTCGGGGATCTCGTCGCGACGCACGGCGAGCACACGGCCATCAGCGAGCCAGACGCGGCGGGCGATCTCGTCGACCACGCCGTAGTCGTGCGCGTCGGGTGTCTGCGAAAGCGTGATCGCCCCGGTCTCTTCGTCGACTGCGCCGTGCATCACCTCATCGATGTCGACGAGCACCGTGTCGACGGCGCCGTAGGTCGCTGCGCGGGCGACGTCGCCGATGTCGAGCAGGCCTCGGTCCTGCGCCTGCCGCTGCTCGAAGAGGTCGCGGACCTCATCGATCTCGCGCTTGTAGAGCTGGTCAAGGACATCGCGCGCGGCTGCGGCGAGGTCAGCATCGGACGTCGTCTCGGGGTTTCCCTGGATCGTGATGGGGGCGAGGTGGGGGTAGGAGCTGACCGATCTGAAGATCGCGTCGAGCGGCTCGGTGGCGGCCAGGATCAGCGGTGTGTCCTGTCCGGTCAGGAGCGGGCGCAGGGCGTGGTCGACCTTGCGCGCGTACTGGGTGAGGCGCAGCTTGCGTCCCTCCGACCCCTGGATGCGCCGCATCGGCGCCCTGTCGGAGAGTGACGAGCGCCGCGCTGCGCTGGCGGCGTCCTCGGGCATGTCGGGCACGCGCACGAGCTCGGGCTCCAGGTCCGGCGTGACCTCGATCAGGCGCACCGAACCCTGTGAGAGTGCAAGCACGAGCGCGACCTGGGCGAAGGTCGCGGTGCGCAGCAGCGGCTTCACGTAGAAGCGATCGGCGACCTCGACCGCGCTCTGCAGGCGGTTGGGCAGCCGGAAGGTGATCAGGTAGTCCGGGGTCGCGAAGATCGCGAGGCTGCGAGCCTGGAAACGCCAGAACTCCTCGTCGTCGATCAGGTCGGCGAGCTCCTCCTCGATCGCGCGGACCTCGGGCTTCGGGGTGTCCGCCTCGCGCAGCTGGTCCAGCGCGTCACTCGCGAGGTTCCCCAGCTCGATCCGCTCGGCCTCGTTGGAGGTGACGGGGTCGGTGCTCAGGTAGATCGAGACGCTCGCCGGCGCGCGGCTGAGCAGCAGCCGCTTGAACTGAGTCCTGCTGGGGATGTCGGTATGGAGCAGCATGGGAGGCGAGCCTACTTGATCCCGCGCGCTCGCCGCCTCGTGCTCGCCCCGGCCAACCCCCGGCCAACCCTGGCTCGTATCAGGCGGCGGCGCGCAGCTTGCGGAGACTCCGCTCGGCGCGAGCCTTGCCTATGTACGGCAGCATGATCGAGTACGCGAGGTCAGGCAGCAGGCTCGGCAGCTCTGTCGCCTCCCCCGCGAGCACGCGCGAGTAGACGACCTCATAGATGCCGCCGATCACGATCTCCGCCGTCAGCTCCGGCGGATTCAGCGAGTCCGGGAGCGTCTGCGCGCCGCGGTGCAGAACCGCGACCAGCGCCTTCATGATCGCGTTGCGGCGGCCGATCGCGGTCGGCCCGGCGGCCAGCACCTCGACCATGCACATGTCCGCGTAGCGCGGCTCGCGCGCGGCGAGGTCGAGGAAGGCGCCGAGGCAGGCGATCACCCCCTCGATGAAGTCCTGGCTCGACCCGTATGCGGCCGTGACCTCGGCGAGCAGCACCTGGGCGATCGCGTCGAAGGACTGCAGGTACGCGTCCTCCTTGCTCTTGAACTTGTCGTAGAAGGTGCGCCGTGAGACGCCGGCGACCGTGATGATGTCCTCGACGCTCATCGCCACGTAGCCCTTGTCGCTGACCACCTCGGCGACGGCGTCGAGCATCCGCTGCATCTGGTTCGCGGCGACGAAGTCCCTGGGTAGGCCGTGGCGACCCGGGGGCAGCTGCTGCGGCCCGCGTGGGCGTGCATTAGGCCGGGATGCCATGCGCCGGACGATACCGCTCTTGGCGGCGCACGCGGGCGCTGAATCAGGCGTCTGACCGGACGCCGCGGCCCGATCCGTCCGGGCCGCCCCGCAGCATCCGTTGGCGAGCGTGTCAGGCATGCCCCGGGAATGAGCAAGAACCGACTCGAATCGTTCTCCGACGGGGTGATCGCGGTGGCGATCACCCTGCTGGCGCTGAACCTGCCGCTCCCCGGCGACGCGGCGGCGACGCCCGCGCTCGCGCACTATCTGGGCCGGCACTGGCCGAGCTTCGTCGCGTACGTGATCTCGTTCCTCACGATCGGGATCGTGTGGATCAACCACCACGCGATGCTGCGGCGGATCGTCGCCGTCGAGACCTCCGTCTTGCTGCTCAATCTCATGCTGCTGATGACTATCTGCGCGCTCCCGTTCACGACGGCGCTGATGGCCGACTACCTGCGGGCGTCCCATGGCGAGAACCTCGCGGCGGCGATCTGGTGCGGGACGTTCCTGCTGATGACGGCCGTCTTCCTCGCCGTACAGGCGCACATCCTGAGCAAGGAGCACCTGCTCGACGAGCGCCTGACCCCGGAGGTCCGCCAGACGATCATGCGGCGCAACTCCCTCGGCCTGGCGCCATACCTACTCGGCACCGCGGTGGCGGCGTTGACCCCGTACCTGACGCTCGCGATCTGCGGCGCGGTGGCGGTCTTCTATGCGCTGCCGGGAACCACCGAGCTCGGACCCGGCACAGATGCAGCCGATGCCTGACGCCGCAGGCCCGACCGGCGCGTCCGGCTCGACCGGCGACTCAGGCCTGACCGAGGAGGAGGCCGCGGCGCGGCTCGCCGAGACCGGCCCGCCCGCAAAGGACCGCTCGAGCCGCTCGTACACGAGCATCGTCCGCGCCAACGTCTTCACCGTCTTCAACCTGATCATCGGCGCGTTCGGCGTGCTCACGCTCGTCTTCGGCGACATTCAGGACGCGCTGTTCCTGGGGGTGATCGTCGCCAACTCGGCGATCGGCATCTACCAGGAGGTCAAGGCCAAGCAGAAGCTCGACCAGCTCGCGCTGCTGGTCGCACCGCACGCCAAGGTGCGGCGCAGCGCCACCGTGCGCGAGGTCGCAGTCGAGGACGTGGTCGTCGGTGATCTCGTGCTGGTCGCCGCCGGCGATCAGGTCGTGGCCGACGGGACGGTCGCCGAGGCCACGAGCCTGAGCCTCGACGAATCGGTGCTCACCGGCGAGTCCGAGCCGGTCAGGCTGGGTCCAGGCGACGAGATGCGCTCGGGTGCGTTCGTCGTCGAGGGCACCGGCGCCTACGCGGTGACGGCCGTCGGCGAGGACTGCTTCGCGGCCCGGATCACCGGCCAGGCGCGGAGCTTCCGGCACTCGCGCTCGCCGCTGCAGCTCGCGATCGACCGGCTGCTGTTCGCGACCGTGGGGCTCGTGGTGGGACTCGGCAGCCTGCTCGTGTTCGCGCTCCATCACCGGAGCACACCGATGCACCAGGCGGTCGCAACCGCCACCGCCGGGGTGACCGCGCTGGTCCCGGAGGGGCTGGTCGTGCTCGTCAACCTCACCTATGCCGCGGCCGCCATCCGCATAGGCAGGAAAGGGGTGCTCGCGCAGCAGCTGAACGCGATCGAGTCGCTTGCCTCCGTCGACACGATCTGCGTCGACAAGACCGGCACGCTCACCGAGTCCACCCTGCGGGTCGTCGAGGTAGTCGCAGCGGACGGCCACGATCCGCGGGCACTGGAGGAGTCGCTGCGCACGCTCGTCGCCACCGCCTCCTCCCACAACACCACGATGACCGCGATCGCGCAGGCCTACCCGGCGGAGCCGCGGCAGCCGCTCGCCGAGATCCCGTTCAGCAGCGCCAGGCGCTGGAGCGCGGTCCAGACCGACGCCGGCTCGCTGTTCATCGGCGCGCCCGGACGGATCCCGCTGGGCGACCTGGCCGAGGCGGCGGAGCGCAACCAGAACGCCGGCCGGCGCGTGCTCGCCGTCGCATCCACACCCACGCCGCTTCCTGCCGAGGTCGACGAGCTGCCGCCGCCGAGACTGGAGCCGCTCGGCCTGATCATCCTCGCCGAGCAGCTGCGCCCGAACGTATCGGACACCGTGAAGTTCCTCGCCGACCAGGACATCCGCATCATCGTGCTGTCGGGCGACGACCCGCGCACCGTCACGGCGATCGCCAGCGACGTCGGCATCCCCTCCGGCCGCGTCGCCGAGGGCCGGGAGATCCCGGCAGAGCCCGCCGCGCTCGAACAGTTCGCGCAGGACGTCGCGATCATCGGCCGCATCTCGCCGGACGGCAAGCAGCAGATCGTCCAGGCGCTCCGCGACCAGGGCAGATACGTCGCGATGGTCGGCGACGGCGTCAACGACGTCCCGGCCCTGAAGCTCGCGCACCTCTCGATCGCCCAGGGCAGCGGCACGCAGATGGCCCGCGCGGTCTCCGACCTCGTCCTCATCGACGGGGATTTCGGGAGCGTCCCGAAGCTCGTCGCCGAGGGCCGCCGTGCGCTGCGCAACCTCCAGCGGGTCGCGAAGCTGTACGTGACGCGCTCCGCGCTCGCCGCCTTCCTGATCATGACGATCGGGCTCACGACCGAGGCCTACCCGCTG
>WQWK01000155.1 GCA_009785395.1 Conexibacteraceae bacterium | reverse complement strand
CACGACGATCCGTGCGCTCGGGTCGCCGAACCCAGGCACCGGCCGTCCCCAGTACTCCTCGTCGATGAACGCGCGGCGCTTGGTTCGCGCCACCTCCTCGCGCCACGCGACCAGACGCGGGCAGCGACGGCACGAGGTGACGTCGCGCTCGAGCTGAGCGAGCGGCTCAGGACCATGTCCATCAGATCCAGTCACGCGCCAACTCTAACCTTGAGGTCGCTGTCGCTGAGCGGCGGCGGGTGCTCGGGGCGCCCGCCCAGGAGGCTCCGGGGCACCACACCCTCCAAACATGCCTCCACATGTCTTGCAGAACTGTGTCGAGGTGTAACGACTCTGTGTCAGACGTCAACCCAGCAGGACGTTTTCCACACTTCTCCCACACCACGGCACACCTCCGACACACGTGTGGACCCCTGTTTAGAGGTACCCCACACCCGGGATCGGCCGACAGGGGGCCGGGACGGCCGAAGCTGCGGTTCAGCGCCCGATGACCTGGTACCGGGCCTCGGTCGCGGCCTTCTGCGGCCGCCACCAGGCCTCGTTGTTCCGGTACCAGGCGATCGTCGCCTCCAGGCCGCGCTCGAAGTCTTGGAACGACGGCGCCCAGCCGAGCTCGTCACGAAGCTTGGAGGCGTCGATCGCGTAGCGCAGATCGTGCCCGGGCCGATCGCTGACGTGCTCGTAGTCGTCGCGCCCGTGCCCCATCAGCTCGAGGATCAGCTCGACGACGTCACGGTTGCACTTCTCGCCCTCGGCGCCGATCAGGTACGTCTCGCCCAGCCGCCCGCGCTCGAGGATCGCGAGCACGCCGGAGGAGTGGTCCTCGGTGTGTATCCAGTCGCGCACGTTCTCGCCGCCGCCGTAGAGCTTCGGCCGGCGGCCGTCCAGGACCTCAGTGATCTGGCGCGGGATGAACTTCTCGACGTGCTGGTACGGCCCGTAGTTGTTGGAGCAGTTGCTGATCGTCGCCTGCACGCTGAAGGACCGCACCCAGGCGCCGACGAGCAGGTCAGACCCCGCCTTGGTGCTGGAGTACGGACTCGACGGGTCATACGGCGTGTCCGGCGTGAACTTCGCCGGATCGTCGAGCTCGAGGTCACCGTAGACCTCGTCGGTGGAGATATGGTGCAGGCGTGTACCGTGCCGGCGGCACGCCTCCAGCACCTGATAGGTGCCGATGACGTTGGTGTGCACGAACTGCCAGGGTGACTCCAGCGAGTTGTCATTGTGTGACTCGGCCGCGAAGTGAACCACGGCGTCACACTCGGCCACCGCGGCGTCGATCGCCTCGGCGTCACAGATGTCAGCCTCGACGAGTGTCACCCGCTCGAGTCCCTCGACGTTACGGCGGTCACCCGCGTATGTCAGCAGGTCGTAGACGACGATCTCCCAATCGGGCCGTTCGCGGTGCACATGCCGCACGAAGTTGGACCCGATGAAGCCGGCGCCGCCTGTGACGAGCAGCCTCATGCGGCGACCCGCGCGGTCAGATAGTCGGCAAGTCCCGAGTGCCAATCGGGCAGGACCGGCAGTCCATCGCGCTCGGACCGCAGCACGCTGTAGGCCGGGCGCCGCGCCGGGGTCGGGAACTCCGCGGTCGTGATCGGACGCACGTCGACGGATGTGTTGGTCGCGCGCATGATCTCCACCGCGAACTGATACCAGGAGCACTCGCCCGAGGCGGCAAGATGCACCACACCGAGCGGTCGGCCGGCGGTCGCGAACTGCACGAGCGCCGGCGCGAGGTGGGCGGTAAAGGTCGGGCAGCCAACCTGGTCGTCGACCACCGTGAGCGCCCCGCGCTCGGCTGCCAGCCGCAGCATCGTCGCCGGGAAGCATGGCCCGCCTGCGCCGAACAGCCAGGACGAGCGGACGATCGTGTGGCGGTCGGGCGCGCTCAGCGCGACCGACCGCTCGCCCAGCAGCTTGGTGGCGCCGTAGACGGAGCGCGGCCCGGTCGGGTCGGACTCGACGTACGGCGAGGCCTTGGTCCCATCGAAGACGTAATCGGTCGACACGTGCACGATCCAGGCGCCCGCCGCCGCCGCGGCTTCGGCGACGTACCCGGCCCCCGCGGCGTTGACGTCGGCGGTCCCGTCAGGGTCGGACTCCGCGCCGTCGACGTTGGTGTAGGCGGCGCAGTTGATGACCGCGCCGGGGCGGGCGTCCTCGACCGCGGCGAACACCTCCGAACGATCAGAGATGTCCAGCTCCGCGCGCGTCCGCGCCACGATCTCATGGTCCGCGGCGAGCGCCGCCGCCTGGACATCGGTCCCGAGCATGCCGGCCGCGCCTGTGATCAGGAGCCTCATCCCCGCGAACGTTAGTGGTCACGCGGGCCGGAGCGAGGTCCTGGCGGCAGGGCGACAGCGGGAGCACCTGCCGCAGGCGTAACGTTTGTCCAGTTGGACATGCGCGGGAGGTGTCTGATTAGCCCAAAGAAACTGGTTATCGGCTTGATCGCGACCGTAAGCTTGCGGCGATGGCCAGCGAAGCACTGATCGGCGGCTACTCGATCCCGGCGGGATCGTGCGACGAGCTGCTCGAAGCCGGCGGGGCGGCGAGGGAGCACGTCGCGTCGCTCGTGGAGACGCTGGAGCGGCTCGGCCCGAGCGCGCTGCTCGACGCGGGGCGGCGGCGCGACGCGATCTTCATGCAGCAGGGGATCACGTTCGAGGTGTCGGGCTCCGACGGCGAGCGCCGTGACCGCCCGTTCCCGCTCGATCTGGTCCCGCGCGTGCTCACCGCGGACGAGTGGAAGGTGATCAAGCGCGGGCTGGCGCAGCGGATCCGGGCGCTGAACGCGTTCGTCGATGACGTGTACCACGGCCGTGAGATCGTGCGCGCCGGGATCGTGCCGTGGTCACTGATCGTGAGCCGGCCGTCCTTCGCCAGGCCCGTGCACGGGGTGCGCGCGCCCGGCGGTGTCTACACGCATGTGGCGGGTTGCGACCTCGTGCGCGGCGGTGACGGCAAGTGGCGCGTGCTCGAGGACAACGTGCGCACGCCTTCGGGGATCTCCTACGTGCTCGAGAACCGCCTCGCGATGACGCGCCTGATGCCCGAGCTGTTCGCCGGACATCGCGTGCGGCCGGTGGAGCATTACCCGATGCTGCTGCTCGAGGCGCTGCAGGCGGTCGCGCCCGGCGTCGACTCCGAGCCGACGGTCGTGCTGTGGACGCCGGGCCCGCTCAACGGGGCGTACTTCGAGCACGCGTTCCTCGCGCGGGAGATGGGGATCGAGCTGGTCGAGGCCTCCGACCTGGTTGTGCGCGACGCCGTCTGTTACATGCGCACGACGGCCGGACTGCAGCGCGTGCACACGATCTACCGGCGCCTCGATGACGACTTCATCGACCCGCTCGACTTCCGCCCCGACTCGATGCTGGGGGTGCCCGGGCTGGTGCGCGCCTACCGCGCCGGCACCGTCGCGATCGCCAACGCGATCGGCACCGGGGTCGCCGACGATAAGGCGGTCTACCACTACGTGCCGGCGATGATCCGCTTCTACCTCGAGGAGGAGCCAATCCTCGAGAACGTCCAGACCTACCTGCTCAGCGACGAGAAGCTGCGCGAGTGGATCCTGGGCCGGCTCGACGAGGTGGTCGTCAAGCCGACCTCCGAATCCGGCGGCAAGGGCGTGTTCATCGGCCCGCACGCGAGCGCCGAGCAGATCGCCCAGGAGGCGCGGCTGATCAAGGCCCACCCTGAGCTGTTCATCGCCCAGGAGCTCGTGCACCTCTCGACCGTGCCGACCGAGACAGGTGACGGGCGCCTGGCGCCCCGCCACGTCGACCTGCGGCCGTTCGCCGTGTTCGGCGATGAGATCCGGATCGTGCCCGGCGGGCTCACGCGGGTCGCCTTGAGGGAGGGGTCGATGATCGTCAACTCCTCCCAGGGCGGCGGCTCGAAGGACACCTGGGTCCTCGACGACGGCGACGGCACCGAGTCCCTGCCGGGGCTGATCGCGGCGGCGGCGCACAAGCCACCGCGGCTGCCGGACGTACGCTACGGCGGCTGGCACGGGCAGGAGCAGCAACAGCAGCAGTCCCGCGTCTGATGCTCGCCCGCATCGCCCAGGAGCTGTTCTGGCTCGGCCGCGACCTGACCCGCGCCGAGCACACCGCCCGCATGCTCGACGGCGCCTTCCACGCCGACGTCGCCGGCACCCCGGGGGAGCGCGGGATTGCGCTCAGCTGGAACGGTGTGCTCGCCGTGATCGGGACCAAGCCGCCGGCCCCCGGCGAGACCGAGAGCACGGGCATCACCACCGAGTTCTCGGCGGTGAGCCTGTCGGACCCGCTGCCGGTTGGCCCGATGTCGCTCGGCCGCGCCGAGATCGCGCCGCTGCTGACGCTCGACACGGATGATCCCGCCTCGGTCGTCTCGTGCGTCTACCGCGCCCGCGAGCGCGCGCGCACGCTGCGCGACGTGATCTCGACGGAGATGTGGGAGGCGCTCAACTCGTTCTATCTGTCGCTAGGGCGTTACGACCTCGAGGCCGCGCTCGCCACCGGGCCCTATTCCGTCTACCAGGAGGTCAAGGAGCGCTGCGCGCTGTTCTGGGGCCTGCTCGAGCAGACGATGCTGCGCGACGAGGCGCGCTCGTTCCTGGAGGCCGGTGGCCGCATCGAGAAGGCGGACATGATGCTGCGGATGCTGCGCGTCGCGCTGCCCGCGGGTGCGACGGGCGCGGGTGCGACGGGGGCGGGTGCGGTGGGCGCGCCCGGGTTGGACGGCGGCGGCGAGGCGTTGGCGGCCTATGAGGGTGAGGCGCTCGCGCTTCTGCACGCCGTCGGCGGCTTCCAGGCCTACCGGCGCCACCTGCGCCAGGCACCGTCGCTCGAGCGCGTCGGCAGCTTCCTGCTGTATGAGAGCCAGTACCCCGGCTCGGTGCTGGCCTCGCTCGATGAGCTGCGCGTCGCGCTCGAGACGGCCGACCCGTCACCGCGTTCGGCGCAGCCGGTGCTGCGGCTCGGGCGGCTGATCGCCGACCTCGAGCTGCAGCAGCGCACGATCGCGCGGACGGAGCCGCTCTCGGAGATGCTCGCCCGGCTCCAGGACGAGCTCGAGCTGATCGATCGCGAGATCGATGACCGCTACTTCGCCGTCGCCGCCCTGGGCATGGTCAGGGTCTGAGCGCCGCGATCCAGCCCCGCCCGATCCACCCACCCGATCCACCCACCCGATTCGAGATGACCGACCAGCCCGATAAGACTCGTGAGATGCATTTCTCGATCAGATACCTGACCCGGTACGAGTACGACGCCGAGGTCGTGGACAACATCAACTCCCTGCGCGTGCGGCCGGCCGCCAACAACCGCCAGCGAATCGACGAGTTCACGGTGCGCCTGACGCCAGACGCGCGCCAGTCCCGGCACGAGGACTACTTCGGCACCGACGTCGTCGAGTTCGAGGTCACGCGCCCGCACCGTGAGCTGGTGATCGACGT
>WQWK01000154.1 GCA_009785395.1 Conexibacteraceae bacterium | reverse complement strand
GCCGCGAACATCTCAAGAGCGTGGGACTGGCTGAGCGCGTACGACCTGGCCCGTGACTATGCCGAGGCCCTGTTCGAGCCCGCCGAACTCGCCGCGGTGCCCGTGCGCTTCGAGCACACCGCCACCGAGGTGAACGCGGTCCTGGCGACGATGTCCTTCTGGGCCAGCCTCACGGCCGCTCAGCGCGAGGAGCTCGAGCAGGCCAACGAGCGTCTGTACAAGCGCACCGGCCGCCCGATCCGTTCGAGCACGCTGGCGGTGCTCGTCACGGCCAGGCGCCGCCACCTGCCAGGCCGCGACGCGCCACTTTAGGGTCGTGTTGGCCCCGCGACCTGCCGCGACCGGGCCGGTATCGTGCGTGTCCATGAGCAGTCACCGAGCGGGCAGATCCGCAGCCGCCGCCCTGGCCGTTGCGCTGGCGGCCACCGCCGTCGCCGGCTGCGCCAGCGCCGACAAGCACCAGACGTCCACCACCGCCAAGAACGCGGCCGCAACTCAGAATGCGAGCAACAGCTCGGCGATGAGCGGAATGAACATGGGCGGCAGCGCGGTGGCGAGCCAGGTCCCGTCCGTCAACGGAATCAAGCCCGTCGCCTCGCAGGTGCTCGCGACCGCCGACTGGCAGGGCATGAAGATCCAGGCGCGGACGATGACACCCACGAGCTTCGTCATCTTCGACGGGACCGGCCACGAGACGCTCGACAAGGCCACGAAGCACGACAGCTTCCACCTCATGATCATGCTCAACGACGCGCACACGGACGAGCCGATCGCCTACGCGACGGTGTGGGCCACGATCATCAACGGCGCCGGCAAGACCGTCTTCAGCGAGCGTCAGTGGCCGATGAACTCGGCCTACATGGGCCCGCACTACGGCAACAACGTGCCGCACATCGCTCCCGGCCGCTACACGCTCAAGCTGCTCGTCAGCCCGCCGGTCGACGGCCGCCATCTCGAGTACGCGCACGTCTGGCTCAAGCAGCACGAAGTGATCGAGCACTTCACCTGGAAGCCGGCGACATGAGCGGGCGCGGCGCGTTCACACGCCGCCGCTTCCTGACGGGCGCGGGCGCGGTGGCGGCAACGGCGGTGGCGGCGGGGGTTGCGATCGACCTCTCCGCCAGCGGCCGTACGGTGCCGCTGGCGGACCTACCCGCCCCCATCCCGGGCCTGCCGCCGCGTCAGTACGCGTGGGAGGCGATGCTGGCCAAGGACCAGTACGGCAACGCGATCGCGCCGCGCCACGACCTGCTGCTGCTCTATGACGTGCGCGGCACGCCGAACCCTCGGTATGCGCGACTGCTCGAGGCACAGTTGCGCAGGCTCGAGCACTCCTACCCCTGGAGCCACGACGGGCTGCTGTTCACCGTCGGCTGGGCGCCGAGCTACTTCGAGCGGGTGCTCGGAGCCGCCTCCCCGATCCCCCGGGCGGAGGCGATGTCCGAGTTCGAGCAGCCGTCGATCGACCACTACCACCTGTGCGTGCACATGGCCTGCGATGACCAGCAGGGGCTGACGAGCGCCGCGGCCGCCCTGACGCGGGCCGTGAGCAGGATCCTGCGGCTGCGGGAGACGCGCACCGGGTTTGCGGGCGCCGGCCTGGCCGCCGCCCACCAGCGGGTGGGCGGCATCCCCGCAGGGAACCATGTGACCGAGGCGACGCCGCTGTTCATGGGCTTCAAGTCGGCGCTCAAGAAGAACCAGGCGAGCGAGGACCTGGTCACGATCGACAGTGGTGAGTTTGCCCAGGGGACCACCATGGCCGTCAGCTACATGCAGCTGCGCCTCGACAGCTGGTACCAGGGACTCACCTATGCGGAGCGGGTCGCGCGCATGTACTCGCCGCAGACGACGCCCGAGCAGGTCGCCCGCTTCACGACCGATGCCGAGTCGAACCCGCACCTGCTGAACCAGGCGATCAACAGGTATGGCGCGATCGGGCACTCGCAGGCCTCGGCGCGGGCGCGCCGGGACGGCAAGCCGGTGATCCTGCGTCGCGACTTCGACACCGTCGACGGCGGCCAGGCGGGGCTGCACTTCGTTTCGCTGCAGCGCACGATCGCGGACTTCGTGACGACGCGCAAAGCGATGAACCAGGCCAACGCGCAGCTCCAGAATCCAGCGATCACGGCCACGGACAACAACGGCATCAACGCTTTCATCTTCGTGCTGCGGCGCGCCAACTACATCCTGCCGTCGCGTGCGGAGCGCTCGTTCCCGCTGCTGCCGGAGCGCGCGACGCTCCTATAAACGTAGAATCCTCTAACCCGACGCTTACCTGGGTTTAGACCCCATCCTTATCCCGGCCCGCTACCGTCGGGACGGGTGTTTAGCCGGAGTTTGAGAAGAGTTGCGTGCTTCGGCGCTGTTGGCGCCGCCTGTCTCGGCGCGGCCGCTCCCGCTGCCCAGGCGGCACAGCGCGAGGTGCGGCTCGGCGCCGCGCCCGCACTCCCGCAGGGCACGACGCTCGTCGCGGGGATCGCCGCCGTCAGGACGATGAAGCTCTCGGTGGCGCTCGAGCCGCGCGATCCGGCGGCCCTGAGCCGATATGCGGCTGGGGTGGGCAACCCGTCCTCGCCCGACTATCGCCACTACCTCACGCCCGGCCAGTTCCGCGACCGCTTCGCGCCGACCCGGCGCACGGTGCTGCGTGTGCAGGACAGCCTGCGCCGGCATGGCCTGACCGCGGGCGCGGTGAGCGCCAACGGGCTGGCGATCGGCGTCTCCGGGACCGGTGCCGCCGTTCAGCGCGCCTTCAACCTGACGCTGGCGAGCGTGAGGCTTCCTGACGGCCGTGATGCCCTCTACAACTCGCAGGCCCCGGCGCTCGACGCCCGCATCGCCCCCGATGTGCAGGCGGTGGTGGGCCTCAGCAGCCTCGCGCGGATGCAGCGGCTGGACGTCCGCGGTGGTGCGGTCGACGCCCGCCCCGCTGCAGTCGTGCCCCGGATTGGGTCCCACCGCCCACCCCCAAACCACCCGCGGGGCGCGAGGACCAGCTCCGCACACGTCTCCTACCGCGGCCCGCACCCGTGCGTGACGGCGGCGCGGATCGCGCCCGGCCAGGACGCGTACACGGCCAACCAGATCGCTGCGGCGTACGGCTTCAGCAGCGTGTACGCGCAGGGAGATGAGGGTCAGGGCGTCACGATCGGCGTCTACGAGCTCGAGCCGAACGCCCCCAGTGACATCACCGCCTACCAGCGCTGCTACGGCACGCACGTGAAGATCAGCTATCAGCAGGTCGACTCCGGCGCCGGCAAGGGCACCGGCCAGGGCGAGGCCGCGCTCGACATCGAGCAGCTGATCGGCCTCGCGCCGCAGGCGAAGCTGATCGTCTACCAGGGCCCCAACAACCAGACCGACAACCCCGGCACCGGTCCGTACGACGTCCTTGCGGCGATGGTCAGCCAGGACAAGGTGCAGGTGATCTCCAACTCGTGGGGCGAGTGCGAGTCGCTGGAGGGCACAAGCGACGCGCACGCCGAGAGCACGCTGCTCCAGGAGGCGGCCACCCAGGGCCAGACGTTCGTCTCCGCCGCCGGCGACTCGGGCTCTGAGGACTGCTATGTGCCGCCGCCGGGCGGCAACACGAACAATTCGCTGGCCGTCGACGACCCCGGCAGCCAGATCTATGCGACCTCCGTCGGCGGCACCTCGATCAGCTCGATCGGGCCGCCGCTCAGCGAGGTCGTGTGGAACGACGACAACCCGAACATCAACTATTCGCGCTTCGGGATCCAGCCGGGCGCAGGCGGAGGGGGGATCTCGACCTTCTGGCAGATGCCGCCATGGCAGGCCGCGGCGCCCGCGGCGCTTGCCGTGAAGAACGCCGACTCGTCGGGAACGCCGTGCGCGGCGCCCGCGGGCACCTATTGCCGCGAACTTCCGGATGTGTCGGCGGCCGCGGATCCGATGACCTCCTACCTCGACTACTGGAACGGCGTCGGCAGCCAGGCTCACGCTCCGACCGGCTGGCAGGGGACCGGTGGCACCAGCGGCGCCGCGCCGGTCTGGGCGGCGCTGTTCGCGCTCGCCGACGCGTACCGCGGCTGCCGCGGCACCCAGGTCGGGTTCGCCGACCCGACCCTGTACGCGCTCGCCGGCAAGTCGCAGGCGACCTACTTCAACGACATCACCTCGGGCAACAACGACTTCACGCCCGACGGCAACAACTCGGGCTTGTATCCGGCGACCGCCGGCTATGACATGGCCAGCGGGCTTGGCACGCCGAAGGCTGCCGCGCTCGTCCCGGCGCTGTGCCGGCAGTCCGTGCGCGTGGACTACCCCGGGGCGGTCTACACCTTCTACGGCCAGCACGTGCGGCTGCGCGTCCACGCGCACAGGCACGCGGGCGAAAAGGGGCCGCTGCATTACCGCGCCCTGCGGCTGCCGGCCGGTGTGCACATCAACCACAGGACCGGCGTGATCAGCGGCCGGGTGACGCGCGCGGGCATCCGCATCGTCACCGTGACCGCCTCGTCGGCGTCCCACAATCACGGTGCGATGCGGTTCACCTGGTCGACCGAGCGTCGCCCGCGGCTCGCGGCGGCGTTCCGCGGCGCCGGCGGCCAGCTTGCGCTCTCGCTGGTCGCCAGCTCCGGCGCGTATGAGCCGGGCCTGCGCGACATCACCGTCAGGCTCCCGCACAGCCTCACGCTCGCGCTGCCGTCGCGCGACATCAAGGTCGAGGGGATCGGCGGGGCCGACCTGCGGCACGCGGCTCGTTTCGGCGGTGGCGTGCTGACGGTCGTGCTGCACGATGCGCACTCGCCGGTGCGGATCCTGTTCGGCCCCGGGACGTTGCGGGCGCTGCGCCCGATCACCGGCCCGGTCACACTGTCGGTGCGGACGATCGACCGTCTTGGCGGCCGCACGACGCTGCCGCGGCAGCTGCGCGGCGCCTGACCCGGGCGCGGCGGCCGACCCGGGCAGCGGTACCTGGCCCCGTGCTGGGCGCGGCGCGGCGCCCGACTCTGCTTTTATCGGCTGCGTGCCGGCCGCCTACACATCACCGCTCGCGGAGGCGCTGGCGGCCGATCTGCTCGAGCGGTTCGTCCGCTACGCGGCGATCGACACGCAGTCGCGTGTCGATCGCGAGCGCTCGCCGAGCACGCCCGAGCAGCTCGACTTGGCGCGCGTGCTGGTCGACGAGCTGCGCGCGATCGGCCTCGGTGACGCCGAGCTCGACGAGCACGGCTACGTCTACGCGACGCTCGAGGCCACCGTGCCGGATACGCCCGTGATCGGGGTGATCGCGCACGTCGACACGAGTCCCGATGCGCCCGGCGCCGGCGTCAAGCCGCTCGTGCACCGCGATTACGACGGCGGCGTGATCGAGCTGCCGCTCGGCGGCACGCGGCTCGATCCAGCCACGATGGCCGAGCTGGCGGGCCGGCGCGGGCATGACATCGTCAGCTCGAGCGGGGACACGCTGCTCGGCGCCGACGACAAGGCGGGCGTCGCGGCGATCATGGCCGCG
>WQWK01000153.1 GCA_009785395.1 Conexibacteraceae bacterium | reverse complement strand
CCGACACGGCGTCGTAGCCGTCGACGCTCTCGGTGAGCTGCACCTCGATCTGATGGCCGGCGTCGGAGTCGCCCGGATCGTAGGTGCTGCCGGTGGCGCCGCTGATCGGCTCACCGTCCCGCAGCCACTGGAACCTGCGCGTGGCGCCCAGCGCCAGCGGCGCCGCCACCGCGGCCAGCGAGCCGCCGGCGGCGAGCTTGCCGCTGATCGTCACGAGCTGCGCCGCCGGCGGCGCAGCGACGCCGACGACGCTCGCCGAGGTCGCGGTGTCGGTGATGTTGCCCGGAATCGTGCCGGTGACCTGAACCTGCAGCTGCTCGCCGAGATCTGCCGATGTCAGCGTGTAGTCCTGAGAGGTCGCGCCCGCGATCGGCTCACTCGCGCGCAGCCACTGGAAGCTGAGCTGAGCCGACTTCGGGGACCACTGCCCCGGATCAACGCTGACCTGGTTACCCACCACCGGACTGCCGACAATCGCCGGTTCGCCGGCCTGGATGCTCTGGGTGCGGCGGGTGAAGGTGAACTTCTCCACCGGCGTCGTCGGCAGCGGGGTGCCGGTGGGCGGTACCGAGAACCACTGGAACGTGATCGACGTTTCACCGCCACGGTCGCCGGGGTCGACATCGAAGACCCCGTAGCCGTAGGCGTTGGCGGTGTCGTAATAGCCGAGCCACGGCGCGTCCTCGATCGCCTGGACGTTGTTGCCGTTGGAGGAGGCGAACGGGTGCGCCTGCGTGAACCCGGTCGTCGCGTCGATCGTCTCACCGATCGTGGAGCCGGCGCCGCCGCCGCCCACGACCAGGTGCACGGTCCCGAGCGAGGTGTCGAAGACCTCCTCGCCCCCGATCGAGATCGGCTCGGACTGACGCACGGTCGGCCGCCGGGTGTCGACCGTGTCGCCCTTGACGAAGGTGCCGAACGGGTTGGTGATGGCGCCGTTCGCGATCCCGGACGGCGGGTCGTACCCGCGGACCGGCAGCGAGCGGCAGTAGTTGTGGTTGTGCCCGCTCAGCGTGATGTCGACCTCGTACTCGTCGAACAGCGGCCCGAACGCCGCCCGGAGCCCCATGTCGCAGCTGTTGCCGGTGTCGACGCTCGCGAACGGGAAGTGGAACTGCACGACGATCATCTCGACGCTGGAGCCCGGCTTGCGGGCGTCGCGGAGGGTCTTCTCGAGCCACTCGAGCTGCAGGTTCGGCGTGCCATTGCTGTCGTCGGGAATGAGGTTCGTCGCCCCCGGCTCGGCCTTCAGATCACCGCTGTACTGGGTCACATTCGGTGAGCTGAAGTCCGACGTCTGCCAGATCACGTCGTTGCCGTAGAGGTTGACGAACAGCACGGTGCCGATCTGGAACTTGTAGAAGTTGCCCTGGAGCGTGTTTCCGTCCCAGTTGGTCAGGCCGTTGTCCGGCAGCAGGTAGCGCGCCATGTAGGTGCCGAGGCCATACGCGCCGTTGTAGACACCTGAGCTCTGGCCGGTAATGTCGGTCTTGCCGGTCTCGAGCTCGTGGTTGCCGGGTATCGGCATCCACGGGAAGATCGAGGTCGCCGGCTGTGTCATCAGCGCCCACGGCCGCCAGACCGACGGCGGGTTGCTCGTGTTCGCGTACGCGAGGTCCCCCACCATCAGGTGGAAGAGCGGTCCGCCGGCACCGTCGCCGGGGTCGATCACACCCGCGGTGGTGGCGGCCCCGCGCGGGGCGTTGACTCCCTGGTCCCCGAACGCGGTGAACCGGAACGAGGCGCGCCCAACCGGCGCGGTCTGGAACTGCGCCGAGGCGGTCGAGCCGGCGCCGTCGGAGACCTCGTAGTAATAGGTCGTGTCAGGCCGCAGCTGCGTGAGCGGCACGTGGTAGTGGTAGGTCGTCTGGCCGGTCTGGCCGTCCAGGAAGCTGGTCGAGCTCGGGCCCCGGCGGGGCCCCGCGGTCAGATCGAGCGGGGCCGGGTCGGGCAGCGCGACGACGGTGCCGCGGTTCGTGGCCGAGATCGGGCTGGTCGAGTAGGCGAGCGTCGGCGCCGGCATCGGCACCGTGCCCGGCGCGCTCCAGGAGACCGTCATCTCGGACTCGGGGTTGCTGCCGAACTCGAGCCGCAGTTGCTCGGGCGCGGTGGTGGTCGGCAGCGCGGCGGCAGCCGCGGCCGCTGCGGGGACACCGACGGCGAGGCCGCCGCCAAGCACCAGGCCGCCGACGCCGGCGCTGCCCGCCACCAGGGCGGTGCGACGGGTGATGACGAGGCCCTCCTGCTTCTGCTCGAGGCCCTCCGCTGTCTGCGCGAAGCCCTCCTCCGAGTGCTGCTCGTGCTCAGCCATGCTGCCGCCTCCTTGTCGTGTGATAGGCACGCAGCAGTCAAACGGCAGGCAACCTGCGCATGGTGTCCGGGCGATGACCAACCCGTGAAGATCGTGTCAACGGCTCCTTCTTGTGCGGGTCGGCCCGAAGGATAGCCTTCACGCTATATAGCTGCTAAGCTATATCGGGTGCCCTCCGCAGCCATGACGATCCGCGACGCCCGGCGCGAGGCCGGCCTGACCCAGGCCAGCCTCGCTTCACGCATGGGCGTGCCGCAGTCGGTTGTCGCCAGGCTCGAGCGGCCGGGATCGAACCCGACCTGGGAAACGATGGAGCGCGCACTCGACGCCTGCGGGAAGCAGATCAGCGTGCAGGCGCGGCCGGCGCTGTCGAGCATCGATGAGACGCTCGTGGCCTCCCACCTGCAGATTCCCGCGAGCCAACGAATCCAGGCGTTCGAGCGCAGCTACGCGGACGTCCGCAAAATCGCACTGGCCGCTGCGAGGGGCCGTGGCGAGTCTGCCTGACTTCCGTCCCACGGCACTGCTGCGCGAGCTCGTGCACCGCGGGATCGATTTCGTGGTCATCGGCGGGATCGCGATGATCGGCCACGGCTCGGCGCGCCTCACCCGTGACCTGGACATCGTGTACGCGGTCGACCCAGCGAATCTGGATGCGCTGGGCGAGGCGATGGTTGGGCTCGGCGCGCGGCTGCGCGGCATCGACGAAGACGTGCCGTTCGTCCCGGACGCGCGCTCGCTGCGACAGATGTCGATCGCCACGCTCGACACTCCGCTCGGCGGGATCGACCTGTTGGTCTCTCCCTCAGGGTCTCCCGCGTACGCGCAGCTTCGGGCCCGCGCGAAGCGGATCACGATGGACGGCATCACGTTCCCGATCGCCTCGCTCGACGACCTCGAATCGATGAAGCGCGCCGCCGGACGCCCGAAGGATCTGCTCGACCTGGAGGAGATCGAGGTGATCCGGCGGCTGCGGCGGGACCGGCGGCGCGGGTGAGCGGCTCAGGTCCGGCCGGCGAAGCAGCGGCGAGCCGGCCGAAGAGAGACGTTTGCCCGGTCAGGCGGCGGCGGCGCTGTCCTCGGAGTCGTCGTCGGCGGCGGCAACCGTGACGAGCGTCGGCGCGGTGCCGCGCTCGATCGTGTCGCGCGTGACCACGCACTTGCGCACGTCACGCCTCGAGGGCAGCTCGAACTGAACCTCGAGCAACACCTCCTCGATGATCGACCTCAGGCCGCGGGCGCCGGTCTCGCGCTCGAGCGCCTTGTCGGCGATCGAGTTGAGCGCCTCGTCGGCGAACACCAGCTCGATCCCGTCGAACTGGAAGAAGCGCTGGAACTGCTTGATCAGCGCATTGCGCGGCTCGGTCAGGATCTGCATGAGCTCGGTGCGCGAAAGCTGGTGGATCGCGGACATGACCGGCAGACGCCCGATGAACTCGGGGATCAGCCCGTACTGGATCAGGTCCTCGGGCAGGCAATGCTCGAACATCTCGCCGAGGTCGCGCTGCTCCTTGGATTGGATCTTGGCGCCGAAGCCGACGCCCTGGTGGCCGATCCTCCGCTCGATCACGCGGTCCAGATTCGCGAAGGCGCCGCCGCAGATGAACAGCACATTGGTTGTGTCGATCGATAGGAACTCCTGGTGCGGGTGCTTGCGGCCACCCTGCGGCGGGACGCTCGCTGTGGTTCCCTCGAGGATCTTCAGGAGCGCCTGCTGCACGCCCTCGCCGCTGACGTCGCGGGTGATCGACGGGTTGTCGGCCTTGCGCGCGATCTTGTCGACCTCGTCGATGTAGATGATCCCGGTCTCGGCCTTCTTGACGTCGTAATCGGCCGCCTGGATCAGCTTCAGGAGGATGTTCTCGACGTCCTCCCCCACGTACCCGGCCTCGGTCAGGGCGGTCGCGTCGGCGATCGCGAACGGGACGTTGAGGATCTTGGCGAGCGTCTGCGCCAGCAGCGTCTTGCCGCAGCCGGTCGGCCCGAGCAGCAGGATGTTCGACTTCTGCAGCTCGATGTCCTGGTCCTCGGACTGCATCATCTGCACGCGCTTGTAGTGGTTGTAGACCGCAACCGACAGCGTGCGCTTGGCCTGTTCCTGGCCGACGACGTAGTCGTTCAGGACGTCATAGATCTCCCGCGGCTTGGGGAGATTCTGGATGTCGAAATTGGGTGGAGCGGTGAGCTCCTCGTCGATGATCTCGTTGCAGAGATCGATGCACTCGTCGCAGATGTAGACGCCGGGTCCTGCGATCAGCTTCTTGACCTGGCGCTGAGACTTGCCACAGAAGCTGCAGAGCAGTTGCTCGTTGGAGTCGGTCGGACGTGCCATGGCTTCCCTTCTCTCACAAGGCGCTAGTGCTGCGTGATCACCCTATCGATGATCCCGTAGTCCTTGGCCTCCTCAGAACTCATGAAGTAGTCCCGCTCGGTGTCCTTCTTGACTTCCTCGACCGGTTTGCCCGTGTGGTGGGCGATGATCTCGTCGAGGCGACCACGCAGGTCGATGATCTCGCGCGCGTGGATCTCGATGTCGGTGGCCTGGCCCTGGAAGCCGGCTGACACCTGGTGGATCAGGATCTTGGCGTTCGGCAGCGCCATGCGCTTGCCGGCTGCGCCGCCGGCCAGGAGTAGTGCGCCCATCGACATCGCGATGCCGACGCAGATCGTCTGCACGTCGGGCTTGATGAACTGCATCGTGTCGTAGATAGCCAGCCCGGCGTAAACAGAGCCGCCCGGCGAGTTGATGTAGAGCGAGATGTCCTTGTCGGGATCCTCGGACTCCAGGTGCAGTAGCTGAGCGACGATCAGGTTCGCGATCTGATCATCCACCGGCGTGCCCAGAAAGATGATGCGCTCATTGAGCAGGCGCGAGTAGATGTCGAACGCGCGCTCCCCGCGAGAAGTCTGCTCAACGACCATCGGTACCAGTGGGCTCATGCTCCTCGCTTCTTTCGCTTCCAGGGGCGGATTCCTGCCGACTCTAGCAACCGCTATTTGGCGGCCTCGCGGTACTCAGGCGGTCCGCCTGAGCCGCTCATTCGGCAGGTTTGGCGGGCTTCTTGGCGGCCGGCTTCCTGGCGGCCGGCTTCTTGGCCGCGGGCTTGTCCGCTGCCGCCTTCCGGGCCGCCGGCTTCTTGGCCGCGGGCTTCTGCTCAGCCTTGTCGTCAGCCGGCT
>WQWK01000152.1 GCA_009785395.1 Conexibacteraceae bacterium | reverse complement strand
TGCGCGCCAGGCGATCGAGGGGATGTCGAGCGGGCTCGTGCGCTTGAGGACGAGTCCGGCGAGGTCGCCACTGTCGAGCGTGACGTCCTCGGCCATCTCGACGCCGTGGTCGCCGAAGTATGTGTACGGGGAGGCGTTCTGGATCAGGACCGTCACACCCTCGAGTCGCTCCTGCCCGGTGGCGCTGCTGCCCGTGCGCAGCTCGGCCGCCAGCCGCGGCGGTCTCAGCAGGTAGTGGCGGCTGAAGGTGGATGTGGCGATCCAGGCGTAGTAGTACTCACCGAGCCGCGCCTTGAGGCGCGGGTGGGCGTCTACGCGCTCGACGACGCTCGCGTCGAGTCCGACCCCGGCGGAGAACAGGAAGTAGCGCTCACCGACGCGACCGAGGTCGACGGGCCGGGGGCGCCAGTTCGAGGCGAGCGCGAGCAGATGCTCGGTCGCGTCGATCACGTCGGCGGGGATTCCGAGCATGCGGCAGTACACGTTCGCACGGCCGCCGGGCAGGCAGGTCAGAGGTGTGCCCGTGCCGGCCAGGCCGTTGGCCGCCTCGTTCACCGTTCCGTCGCCGCCGAACGCGACGATCGCGTCGTAACCCTCCGCCGCGGCCTCGCGGCAGATCTCGGTGGCGTGGTCACGGCGCTCGGTGTCGACGGCATCGATCTCGTAGGTGCCGCGCAGCGCCGAGACGACGAGGTTCCTGAGCCGGCCCGAGACCGTCGTCGCGTAGGGGTTGACGATCATCAGCAGGCGCTTGCGCGTCTCGTCGTCGCCGCTTCGGAGCTCCGTGACGAGGTCGAGGTTCGGTTCGTAGCCGGTTGCGCTCACGCGCAAGAGTGTCTCAAACCGGCGCTGCGTTGCCACCCCGCCGCGCGATTTCATATACTGCGAATCCGACATAGCAGTACGCATCCAGAGGGGTGGAGGGAAATGGCCCTACGAAGCCCCGGCAACCGGCCGCAAGGAAACGGTGCCAAGTCCATCAGGCTCCAACGACAAGCCTGGGAGATGTGGGTAGGGCGGTATTTTCACCTCCGACCACTGAGACCCGGCGGAGGTTTTTTCATATGCCGCCCGAAGCGCTTCGCTGTAAGGAATGCAAGACCGAATACCCGCTCGAGGCACGCTACGTGTGCGAGCAGTGCTTCGGACCGCTCGAGGTGCGGTACGCCTCGCGGGCCGGGGCTGATCCCGCCGAGCTGAAGCGGCGCATCCAGGCCGGGCCGTACTCGATCTGGAGGTATGCCGACTTCCTGCCGGTCGAGCACGCACAGTCGGCGCTCGGCGCCGGCTGGACACCGCTGGTGCGCGCGGACCAGCTCGCGGACGAGCTCGGGATCGGCGAGCTGTGGATCAAGAACGACGCCGCCAATCCGACGCACTCGTTCAAGGATCGCGTCGTCTCGGTCGCGCTCGCGCGCGCCCAGGAACTCGGCTATCAGACGATCGCGTGTGCGTCGACCGGGAACCTCGCCAACGCCGTCGCCGCGCACGCCGCCGCCGCCGGGCTCGCGTCATACGTGTTCATCCCGTCGGACCTGGAGGAGCAGAAGGTGCTCGCGACCGGGATCTACGGAACCAACCTGGTTGCCGTGAAGGGCAACTACGACGATGTCAACCGGCTCTGCACCGAGCTCGCCGGCGAGCACGAGTGGGCGTTCGTGAACATCAACATGAGGCCGTACTACGCCGAGGGCTCCAAGACGCTCGCGTTCGAGATCGCTGAGCAGCTCGGCTTCGAGCTGCCCGACCGCATCGTCGCGCCGATCGCCTCCGGCTCGCTGTTCACGAAGATCGCGCGCGGATTCGAGGAGTGGCTCGAGGTCGGGCTGATCGCGGGCCGCGTTCCGACCTTCAATGGGGCCCAGGCCGAGGGCTGCTCCCCTGTCGCCACTGCCTTCAGCGAGGGCCGCGACTACTGCCGGCCGGTGAAGCCCGACACGATCGCGAAGTCGCTCGCGATCGGCAATCCGGCCGACGGCCCGTACGCGCTGGACCTGGCGCGCCGCAGCGGCGGCTCGATCGACTCCGTCACCGACGACGAGATCCGTGACGGGATCAAGCTGCTCGCGCGGACCACTGGAATCTTCACCGAGACGGCCGGGGGTGTGACCACCGCCGTGCTGCGCAAGCTCGCCGAGCGCGGTGACATCAGCCGGACGGAGCGGGTGGTCGCGGTGATCACCGGCGAGGGGCTGAAGACGCTCGAATGTGCCCGCGGCACGTTCGAGGCCTGGGAGATCGAACCGAACGCGGACGCGTTCGAGACGGCGCGTGAGCGCGTGGCAGTTTCTGTCTGAACCCGAGAGAGGAAACCGAAGACGAATGTCAGTGAATGTGAAGATCCCGACCCAGCTGCGCGCTGCCACGGACGGCGAGGCCGTCGCCACGGTCGACGGGACGACGGTGGCCGAGGTGCTCGACGCGCTGTATGAGCGCTTCGGCGAGCTCAAGGCGAGGATCGCCGACGACGATGGGCTGCGACGCTTCGTCAACGTGTACGTGGGCGGCGAGGACATCCGCTTCCTCGACGGGCTCGAAACCCCGGTCAGCGACGGCAGCGAGGTCACGATCCTGCCGGCCGTAGCCGGCGGCTGATGAGCGTATGCCGCCGGCTTGCTGGCCGGCGGCTTCCTACCCCAGGAGCGGCCGACTACCCCAGGAGCGCGTGGCGGGCGAGCACCGCCCGAGCCTCGGCGACACCTCGGGCCCGCTGGGCCTGCAGTCCGGCGGCTAGCGCGCCCTCGACGTTGAGCGCGTTGTCGTCGATGAAGAGGACGCGCTGCGGCGGCACCGGTAGGGCCGCCACCGCCCGCTCGAATATCTCGCGGTCGGGCTTCACGGCGCCGAGCTCGAACGACAGGAAGCGGTGATCGAACAGCGCCGTGAGCGGCCACTTGGAGATCACGGTTCGCCAGTGCAGCTCGTTTGTGTTGCTCAGGCAGCCGACCGTGACCTGCGCCGCGGTGTGGCGCGCCAGCTGCTCGTCACGGTCGAAGGGGTCGCCGAGCCAGCTCACGAAGCTGTCGAGGAACTGAGTGGGGGTGAGCGGGAAACCCCACTCCGCGACGACGCCGGCGGCGAACTCCTGCTCCGAGCAGTTGCCCGACTCGAACCGGCGCACCCACGGGCTCATCAGCCAACGCACGGCTGCCGCCTCCTCCGAGAGTCCGGCGAGGCCGGCCATCACCGGCAGCCCGGCGAAGTCGGCGATGACGCCGCCGAGGTCGAACAGCACCACGTCGATGGCGTCGGCGCGCTCGGTTGTGCCGGCGCCCGGCGCCGCGGTCTGCGCCCTCACTCAGCTGTGAGCGTCAGGCCCACGGGGCAGCTGACGCCGGTTCCCCCGAGCCCGCAATAGCCTGCTGGATTTTTGTCGAGGTACTGCTGGTGGTAGTCCTCGGCGTAGTAGAAGGGGCCGGCGGGCGCGATCTCGGTCGTGATCGGGTCATAGCCGGCGGCCTTCAGCTGGTCGGCGTAAGCCACCTTCGATGCCTCGGCGATGCGGCGCTGCTCGTCGCTGGAGTAGTAGATCGCGGAGCGGTACTGAGTGCCCACGTCGTTGCCCTGGCGCATGCCCTGGGTCGGGTCGTGGCCCTCCCAGAAGTTGCGCAGGATCTCCGCATACGTGATCTGGTGCGGGTCGAAGACGACGAGCACCGCCTCGGTGTGCCCGGTGCTGCCGCTGCACACCTCCTCATAGGTTGGGTTCGGTGTGTAGCCACCGGTGTAGCCGACGGCTGTCGCGTAAACGCCGGGCAGCTTCCAGAAGGCCCGCTCCGCGCCCCAGAAGCAGCCGAGCGCCACGATCGCAGTCTCGAGTCCGTCGGGGAACGGCGGCTTGAGCGGGTGCCCGAGCACGGTGTGCACAGGCGCCACCTGCATCTCCTGCTGACGGCCCGGAAGCGCGCGCTCCGGGTCGACCATCTTCGTCTTCTCACGCCAGAGTTCGAACATCCCTCTAGCTTAGAGGCGCGCGTGGCGCGGCTAGTGTCAGGGCACTAGGTGAACTTGAGCGCGTTTGCGAGCGTCGAGCCGTTCGTCACCAGCTCGGAGTTGCTGAGCTTGTTGTACTGGGCCGCGAGGCCTGCGATCCGCGTCACGACGGCGTGCTCGCCTGCCGTCTCATCGGTCTGCAGCAGCGTCAGCAAATTGTTCATCGCCGTGTTGGCCTGTCGCGATGCCTTCGCATAGGCCTGGTTGAAGTTCCTGGTCGCGAGCGGGACGACCCTGGGCTTCGACGCGGCCAGCAGCGCGTTCTGGCAGAGCGTGCTGGTTGGAGCGTTGAGCACCGCGCTCTCCGTGGTCAGGAATCGCCTGACAATCGCGCCGCCGCCGCTCAAGCGGGTCCACCGCAGGCGCGAAAGCGTCGCCGAGAGCTTCGCGAACGGAGTGAGCGCCGCCTGGTCGAAGGTGATCGCCAGGTCGTTGCCCATCTCCTGGCCCAGCACCGTGAGCGTGTGCTGCATCGCGGCAACAAGCTGGTTGCTGGGCGCCGCCAGCTGCGCCAGTGCGCCCTTGCAGCCGCTCGAGATCGTCGCGACGTACGTCGTGTCGCTGAGCTCCGCCTGCGGAGCATCCTTGACGAGTGCGCTCAGATACTGCGCATACGCGTTCAGCGTGGACCTGTCGGAGGCCACGTTCAGCGGCTGGAGCGGCGCCCCTGTGGGATCCGGGGTTGCGGAGGGGGCGCCCACAGCCTGCGCCGTGGTCGCGATCGGGATCGGGGCGCCGAGCACCGGCGCCGCGAGGGCGGATGTGGGCACCGCAAGCGCGGCGACGGCGAGGACTGCGAGTGCGGCGATTTTCATGGATACCTGGGCCTTGAGTTTCGGCACTCCTAAGACACGATAACCCGTCAGGAGTTGCGGTAACAAGGGGGCGGTATCACGCGCCCGGCTGGATTCGAACCAGCGGCCTTTCGCTCCGGAGGCGAACGCTCTATCCCCTGAGCTACGGGCGCTCTGATGGCGGGGACGCCACTGGCGAGATTAGCGATCTGCAAGGCTTTGCGGCGTGGAGCTCACGGAAACCGGCGTATGGATCGGCAGCACGCTCGAGGCGGCGGACTACGGCGAGGCGTCGCGACTTGCCGAGCAGCTGGGGTTCGGGGCGCTGTGGCTGGGCGGATCGCCGCGGCTCGCGAGCGTGCGGCCGATGCTCGAGTCCAGTGATCGGCTCGTGATCGCGACCGGCATCGTGAACATCTGGCAGTACGACCCTCTGGAGCTGGCCGGCGAGTTCGCCGCGCTGGAGGCTGACTTCCCCGGTCGCGTCCTGCTCGGCGTTGGCATCGGGCATCCCGAGTCGACCAGTCAGTACAGGTCCCCGCTGGCAAAGACACGCGACTTCCTCGACGGGATCGCGGCGGCAGCGCACCCGGTGCCGCGTGAGCGCATGGCGCTCGCGGCGCTCGGCCCGAAGATGCTCGACCTCAGCTCCGAGCGCACGCTCGGCACGCACCCGTACTTCACACCGGCGGCGCACACGCGGTTC
>WQWK01000151.1 GCA_009785395.1 Conexibacteraceae bacterium | reverse complement strand
GCGATCGCCAACAGCCAGCTCGGGTACGCCACCGATCCCTCGCACTCGTACTGCAACAAGTTCAGCGCCTACTGGCATGCCGGCACGCCCGGCTGCCCGAACGGCGAGATGTCCGAGACGTGGTGTGCTGACTTTGCCGCATGGGCCTGGCAGCAGGCCGGCGTGCGGTTCACGTACGGGTTCGGCCCGGGAGACATCAATGCCGGCGCCGTCAGCTTCTACGAGTGGGCCGTCGCCAACGGCGCATGGCATCCGGCGACGAGTGGGTATGTGGCTGCCCCCGGAGATCTGGCGATCTACGGCCTGTCGCTCGGTGCCGTTCCGTCAGCCGTCCACGTGGCGATCGTCACACGCGACTCGCGCGGCCAGCGCGGCCCCGATGTGATCAACGGCGACGGCAACCGGACCGGATTCTCCATCGTCGAGACCGGGTCCGACCAGATCCAGGCCGACGTCAGTCACGCCGGCGACTCGGCGCTCGCGGGCTACGTCAGCGCGCCCTAGCCGTGCGACCAGCCCGCGCTCGGCCGGACCCATCACAAGATTCCCTTTGACAAGAAGTCTTGTGAGTGCTATTCGTATTACAAGACATCTTGTAAACCGCTTGCACGCCGGGAGGGAACCGAATGCTCAACCAGTCGCCGCTGATCCACCAGCTGGCCCGGCAGCGCATCGCGGAGCTGCACGACGCCGCGGCGCGGGAGCGTCTCGCAGGATCCCGCGCGCGGCTGCCGCGGGCGCGTCTGCACACCAGTCGGATGCTGATCGCGCTTGGCACCCGTCTCGCCCCAACCGAGACGCCTGCTACCAATCGCGTGACCAGGCTTGCCGGGCGCTGAGAGCCCGCCACGGCGCAGGACGCCATCAGTGAGCCGCGCTGAATGTCAGACACAGAGCCACCGGACACCGAGACCAGCGCCGCCCGCGCGCCACAGCCGTCGCGGGAGATCACTGACCCCAGGGCGATGCGCGCCCTCGCCCACCCGGTCCGCCTTGCGATCCTCGACGCGATCCGCAACGAGGGGGAGCTGACCGCAACCCGCGCCGGGGAGCTGCTGAATCAGAGCGCGGGCAACATGTCCTGGCACCTGCAGACGCTCGCCAGGTACGGCTTCATCGTCGAAGCCGAGGGCGCCAGGGGACGCAGCCGGCCCTGGAAGATCGCGCCCATCACCAACAGGTTCAATGCGACCGAGGCAGTGCCTGGATCGCTTGACGCAATCGAGCATCTGGCGATCACGGTGCTCGATCGCAGCTTCGAGCAGCTGCAGGCATGGTGGCGGCAGCAGAAGGACTTTGAGGACGAGTGGTTCAACGTCTCGTTCATCCAGGCAGACACCAGCTTCCTGACGCCTGCGGAGCTCGCTGAGATCGGCGAGCAGATGGCTCAGCTGTTGCACCGATACGACGAGCGCTCAGACCCGGCACGGCGACCGGTCGAGGCCCTGCCGGTCAGCATCGTCGCCTTCGCGCACCCGATGCCGCGCACAGAGCCCGGCGATTGAGCTTGGTTCCCGCCGTGCTCGAGCAAGCCGTCGGGCTGACGTCAGAGGCCCTGCAAGCGATCGCCGAACTCGAGCGGCAGGTGGTCGAGGCCGATGGCGGCCGCCTGAAGCTGGAGTGGGACACGCTTCGCGGTCGCGGCGGCGATCGCGTCGAGGACCTGTTGTGGTGGGAGCGGGGGCGGCTGCTCGGCTTTCTCGGGATCTACGGGTTCGGGGAATCGCCGGAACTCGCCGGCATGGTCGCGCCGGACGCTCGCCGGCGCGGGATCGGCTCCGCCCTGCTGGATGCCGCCCTGCCGCTGTGCCGTGAGCGCGGCGATCGGCAGCCGCTGCTGGTCGTTCCGCGCCAGTCGAACGCAGGCAGGCGGCTGGCGCTGCGCCGCGGCGGGACGCTCGACCACTCAGAGCATCATCTCGTCCTGTCGGGCGAGCCGGCCGGCGGACCAGCTGGGCCGGCGATCGGCCTCCGGCCGGCGACCCTCGATGACGTGCCGGTCGTCGTGTCGCTGCTCGAGCAGGGGTTCGGGTGGTCCGGGCCGGATGATCTCGGCGAGCGCCTGCAGCGGACAGCGCTCGTCGAGCTGCGCGGCGCCGTCGTCGGAACGCTGTTCATGGAACGCGACGGGGACGAGGAGGCCAGCATCTTCGGGTTCGTGGTGCAACCGTCGCTGCAGGGCCGCGGGATCGGCCGAGCCGCGTTGAGGCAGGCCTGTGAGCAGCTGCGCGCGGGCGGGGCCCGCCGGATCAGCCTCGATGTCGACCTCGCCAACGACCGCGCGCTGGGCCTCTACACCTCGATCGGCTTCACTCCCGTTACGACCGAGGATTACTTCGCGCTGCCGTTGAGCCAGGAACATGACTGATCAGCCCCTGATCCGGCCCGCGCAGGAGCGCGATTGCGAATTCATCACCGGACTGGTGCCGAGCCTGCTGGAGTTCGGCTCCCCGGGCTGGGACGACGCGAACGCGCTCGCACCAGGGTTCCGCGATGTGCTCGCCGCCGCCGTGCGCGCGCAGGACCCACAATCGAGGGTGTTGGTCGCCGAAGGAGCGGACGGGACGCGGCTCGGGTTCATCTCGCTCCGCGTCGGCACGGATGCTGTCGGCGCAGCACGCGGTCACGTGGCCGACATTGCCGTGATCGCGGAAGCTCGCCGGATGGGCGTCGGCAGCGCGCTGATGCAGGCCGCTGAAGCGTGGGCGCGCGAGCGCGGCTTGCCGTCGCTCAGCCTCGACGTCTGGTCGACGAACGAGCCGGCACTGGCGTTCTACCGGCGACTGGGCTACACGGCCGAATCGCTGAGCCTGGTCAAGCCCGTCGACTGAGCCGGCCGGCGATTGCCCGGCTGAAATCAAGCAGCTTCAGAGCGTTGGCTTCAATGACGTGGTGATGGACCGGTCATCGCGTGCTCGCCTGGAGTCCATCGCTCGCGCTGTCGCCAGCGAATGGGGCCTCGTGATTGGCCCGCCGTTTCAGATGTCCAACTATTCCTACGTTGCGCCGGCGGGTCCCGACACCGTCCTCAAGGTCGGGTGGCAGGACGACGAGGAGTCGATCCATGAAGCGGACGCGCTCGAGCTGTGGGGAGGCAACGGTGCTGTGCGGCTGTGCCGAGCCGACCGCTCGCGGCGCGCGCTGCTGCTGGAGCGCGCCGTGCCGGGGAGCGATCTCGCAGCGCTGGACGGCGACACGGCAACGATGATCGCGATCGACGTCGCGGCTCGCCTGTGGCGTCCCGCCGCGGCGCCGTTTCGATGGATCGGGGATCAGGTTCCACGGTGGCTCGAGCAGGCGACCCCCGGGTCGGCGGCCGGACAGCGACTGCTTGAACGTGCCCGTCAGCAGTTCGACGTGCTCGACGTCCGCGGCGGAACGCTCGTGCACGGTGACCTCCACCACCACAACATCCTCGACGCGGGCAATCGCTACGCGGCGATCGATCCGAAGCCGATGCTGGGTGAGCCCGAGTTCGACGTGCCGCCGTTCCTGTGGAACCCGCTGGGCTCGCAGATGACGCGAGCGGAGACCGAGCGGCGCCTCGCCGCGTTCGCTGAAGCCGGTCTTGACGAGACACGGATGCGAGCGTGGGCGCTGATCCGCGGCGCCTACCTCAACGTCGGCGACTGGGTCGGAGAGCACGCCATCGAGATCCTGAGGGCGATCCAGCCCCGATGATCGCCGCGCCCTGCTCCGGAAGCGCGATGTCACAGCCGGAGGCGAACGCCGCAACCTAGGTTATCGGCGCTGACGACACCACCGGTGAGCGCAGCGCCGGAGCGATCGGTCGCATTTCGTAAACGGTTCTCCGGGCGGGTTCCCGCTTGAGAAAGGTGGAAGCGCAGCATGACTAAGTTCTCGAACATCCTCCGGCGTCCTCGCGCTCTGGCGGGCGGCTCGCTGGGGCTGGCGGGCGTCGGCGCGGCGCTCGTGGTCGCCCTCGGCGGGACTGCGGCATCCGCGCCGGCGGCGTTCGCCGTCACCAAGAGCAACGATGGCTCGGTGCTGGTGAAGTTGAGCTACGCCGCGGGCCAGAACCTTCCGCAGGTGAACGCGAAGCTCGCCGCGATGGGGACCGGCGAGGCGATCTCGATCCGCATGGCATCTGGGGCGGCAGGCGTCTCCGGTCCGGTCACGTGCACCCCGAGCGCGGGGGCGTCGGGTCCGGCGGTGAAGGTTCTCAGCGGCTCGAACGGCACGGAGGTCATCGCCGCCGGTGAGTCGGCGGGCAACACGGCGGAGGGCACGTTCCATCTGGCGAGCTGTGTCGTCACGCCTGCCGGTGTCTCGGGCAACTCGGGCGCTGCCTGATCCGGTGATCGCCGCTGGCGCCCACCGCGCGCGGGCGCTGGCGCCGCTTGACGGTCCGGCCCCGGGGAGCTCCGGGGCCGGGCCGCTGGCCGTGGCTATGTTTGTAGTCGGCCGCAGCGGCGAGCGGACGCCGCGCCTGGGATGAGGGTGATCGACGAGCAGGATGCAACGGAGAATCTATGAGCACTGACGAATTCACATTCGTCAGGAGGGCACGCCAGCAACCGGTCGCACGGAGCGGGCACATGCGTGGACGCGCCTCCTCGTCGCCGCTCGAGGAGTTCGAGCAGGTGTACCTCCGCAACGTCGATGCCCTGATGGGGTACTTTGCGCGCCGCTGCCGCGAGCCGCAGACGGTCGCGGATCTCACCTCCGAGACGTTCGTCCGGGCTGTGCACGGCTTCGCCGGGTTCGACCCGCAGCGGGGATCGGATCGGGCATGGCTGTTCGGCATCGCCGCCCGTGTATTCGCCCGCCACTGCGAGCAGTCGGCCGGTGGCCGGGACGCGATCGCGCGCCTCGGGGGCCAGCGGCAACTTGATCCGGACGAGATCGAGGAGCTGGCGGAGCGGATCGATGCCGAGCGTGAGGGCGCAGCGCTACTGCGGCAGTGCGCACGGTTGCCCCAGGTCGAGCGGGAGGCGATCGAGCTTGTCGATCTGGAGTCGCTCACTCCGAGGGAGGCGGCGCTGGCGCTCGGCGTCTCCCGTGTGGCATTTCGTCAACGGTTGTCCCGGGCGAGGGCCCGGCTGAGAAGGGAGTATCAGAGCAATGAGTAGGTTCACCGACAACCTCTGGCGGGATCTCGTCCGCGAGCACGGCGCGACCCTGGCGCAGATCGAGCGGCCGGCGCCGGGACGGACCGGTCGTCCGACCGCTCTCCGCCGTCCGCGGATTCTCGCGGGCGGCTCGCTGGGACTGGCGGGCGTCGGCGTCGCGCTCGTGGTTGCCCTCGGCGGGACCGCGGCAACCGCGCCGGCGGCGTTCGCCGTCACGAAGAGCAACGATGGCTCGGTGCTGGTGACGCTTAACTACTTCACCAAACAGGATCTTCCACAGCTGAACGCGAAGCTCGCCGCGATGGGCACCGGCGAGCAGGTGACGATCTACAACACGAAGGGTGCGGCGGCCGTCCCCGGCCCGGTCACCTGCACGGCACAGCCGGGTGTGTCGGGGCCGGCGGTGAAGGTCCTCGAGGGCACCAACGGCACGCAGGTGATCCG
>WQWK01000150.1 GCA_009785395.1 Conexibacteraceae bacterium | reverse complement strand
GGCGTCGTCGACCGCTTCCGCTCGCTGCCGATCGCCCGCTCAGCGGTTCTGATCGGGAGGACCGCCGCCGATCTGGTGATGAACCTGATGACGGTGATGGTGATGCTGGGCGTCGGCTTCGCCGTCGGCTTCCGGCCCACCCAGCCCGTCTGGCAGGTCGCCCTCGCGATCGTGCTGGTGCTCGCGTTCGCCTACGTGTTCTCGTGGATCAGCGCGTTCGTCGGGCTCACGGTGAAGGATCCTGAGACCGCCCAATCGGCCGGCTTCATCTGGGTCTTCCCGCTCACGTTCGCGTCCTCCGCGTTCGTTCCCACCAGCTCGATGCCGGCCGTCTTGCGCGCGTTCGCGGAGGTCAACCCGGTGACGCTCACCGTCAACGCCGTGCGGGCACTGACGATCGGGGATGGACACGCGCTGGGCCCGACCCTGGGGATGCTCGCGTGGCTCGCCGGCCTGCTGCTTGTATTCGTACCGCTGGCGGTGAGAGCCTTCAGGAAGGCGTGAACCCTAAGTTCAGTGATCGCCGTGAGGCCGGGCGCCGGCTTGCACGGCATCTGGCGGAGTACGGCGACCGCGATGACGTGGTTGTGCTGGGCCTGCCGCGCGGCGGCGTCCCCGTCGCTTACGAGGTTGCGCTCGCCCTGCACGCCCCGCTGGACGTGCTGCCGGTGCGCAAGCTCGGTGTGCCCGGGCGCGAGGAGCTGGCGTTCGGGGCGATCGCCGCCGGGGGCGTGCGCGTGCTCAACCCGGACGTCATCAGCGAGGCGCGTCTGCGGCAGGCGGCGATCGCGCGGATCACCGCCGACGAGCGGTTCGAACTGGATCGCCGGGAGGTGCTCTACCGGGGTGGCCGGCCGGCCATCGATGCGGCGGGCCGCACTGCGCTGGCGGTCGATGACGGCCTCGCCACGGGCGCGACCATGCGTGCGGCCGTCGCCGCTCTGCGCGCACGCGGCGCCGCATCGGTCGTGGTGGCTGTACCGGTCGCGGCGCCTCCGACCTGCGTCGAGCTCGCCCGCCGCGCCGATGCGGTCATCTGTGCGCTGACGCCAGAGCCGTTCGTCGCGGTCGGGCTCTGGTACAGCGACTTCAGCCCCACGACCGATGATGAGGTCCGTGGGTTGCTCGCCCGCGCGCGCGAGCCCGGGTGAGGCCTGGACCGCCGGTGGTCCAGCGGGACCGCCGGCGGGAGATCAGCTGCCCGCAGTCGCGAGCGCCTGGCGCAGGTCGGCGACCAGGTCCTCGGGATCCTCGATACCGCAGCTCAGCCGCACGAGATCGGCCGGCACCGCCGCGGCCGAGCCCTCGACGGACTGGTGCGTCATCGCCTGCGGCACCTCGATCAGCGACTCGACCCCGCCGAGCGATTCGGCGAGCGTGAACAGCTCGGTGGCCTTGACGAGCTCGAGCGCGCGCGGGTGCCGGAAGCTCACCATGCCGCTGAAGCCGGGCCAGCGGACGTCGGTGACGCCGGGAGTCGACTCCAGCAGCGCAACCACGGCGGCGGCGCTGCGCGCGTGCGCCTGCATGCGCAGCTGCAGCGTGCGCAGCCCGCGGTGCACGAGGAAGCAGTCGAACGGGCCGGGCACGGCGCCGACCGAGTTCTGCACGAACCGCAGGCGCTCGTACCAGTCGCGGTCGCGGGCGATCACGGCGCCGCCGACGACGTCCGAATGGCCGCCCAGATACTTGGTCGTCGAATGCACGGCGAAGTCGGCGCCCTGCGCCAGCGGGCTCTGGTTCGCCGGCGTCGCAAACGTGTTGTCGACGGCCACCAGCGCCTGCTTGCGCGCGGCGACCACGGCACCGATGTCGACCACGTCGAGGCGCGGGTTCGTGGGCGTCTCGACCCAGATCAGGCGGGTATCGTCGCGGACCGCTCGCGCCAGCGCCTGCGGGTCGGACTGGTCGACCAGGTCGTAGGCCAGGCCCCAGTGGCTCAGGACCTTGTCCACCAGGCGATAGGTGCCGCCGTAGAGGTCGGCCGGCAGGACCACGTGCGCGCCCGCCCGCGCGACCGCGGTGATCAGCGCATGCTCCGCCGCCAGTCCGGAGGAGAACGCGACGGCGTGGCCGCCCTCGAGCTCCCCGAGCGCCTCCTCGAGCGCGGCTCGGGTGGGGTTGGCCGAGCGCGAGTAGTCGTAGTCGTCGACGAACTCGCCCGGGGCGGCCTGGGCGTAGGTGGACGTCTGGTGGATCGCGGGGATCACCGAGCCGAAGCTCGGATCCGGTCTCAGGCCCGCGTGTACCGCGCGCGTGCCGAAACCGCGCTTCGGTGGCTGCTCTGGCTGCTCGGAGGTCACGGGCGCAGTGACCTTACGCGATCAGCGCCTCGAGCAGATCGGTGCGGGTGACGACACCCTCCGGCTCGCCGCCGCGAGTGACGAGCAGCGCCTGCTGGTCACCGACCAGCAGCTCGATCGCGGATCGCGCCGGGTCATCGACCGACACGGACGGGAAGGGTGGCTCCATCACCTGTTGGACGTCGACGTCGAGCAGCGCCGGGTCGGCCGCGGCGTGGCGCAGCAAACCGCGTTCGCGGACCGCCCCCACCACCTGATCGCTGTGCTCGGCGCTGACGACCGGCAGTTGTGAGACGCCGTGCTGGTGCAGCAGCGCCACCGCCTCGCGCACCGCTTGATCGGCACCGACGCTGAGCAGAGTCGGCGTCTGGGCGGCCTGCGCCTTCTGGGCGAGCACGTCCCCGACCAGCAGGTTGTGATCGGCCTCGAGCAGTCCGTAACGGCGCATCCAGGCGTCCGAATAGACCTTCGACAGGTAGGACCGGCCGCCGTCGGGGAGCACCACCACGACCACCGCCTCGGGGTCGTCAAGCTCGGCGGCGACCTCGAGCGCGCCGTGCAGCGCCATGCCGCCGGAGCCGCCGGCGAGGATGCCCTCGACCTGCGCGAGCCGCCGCGTAGTCAGAAACGCGTCGCGGTCGGTCACGGTCACCCAGCGGTCGACGACGCTCGGGTCGAACGTCTGCGGCCAGAAGTCCTCGCCGACGCCCTCGATCAGATACGGGTGCACGTTCTCCCCGCCCGAGTAGATCGAGCCCTCCGGGTCGACGCCCACCACCACCAGGTCCTGCTTGCGCCCACGCAGGTAGCGGGCCGCTCCGGTGATCGTGCCGCCGGTGCCGACCCCGATCACGAGGTGCGTGATCCGGCCCGCCGTCTGCTCCCACAGTTCCGGGCCGGTCGAGTCGAAGTGCGTCTGTGGGTTGGCCGGGTTCCGGTACTGGTTGGGCTGAAAGGCACCGGGGATCTCCGCGGTCAGCCGGTCGGCGACGCGGTAATAGGAACGTGGCGACTCCGGCGGGACGTCGGTGGGCGCCATCACAACCTCCGCGCCGTACGCGCGCAGCAGATCGATCTTCTCGCGCGACACCTTGTCCGGCATCACCGCGACCACCTTGTATCCCTTCAGCAGGCCGGCGATCGCGAGCCCGGTGCCGGTGTTCCCAGATGTCGGCTCGACGATCGTCCCGCCGGGGCGCAGCAGCCCGTCGCGCTCGGCCGCCGCGATCAGCGAGAGCGCGACCCGGTCCTTGATCGAGCCGCCGGGGTTGGCCATCTCCAACTTCGCAAGCAGCTGCGGGCGCAGCTGCGCACCGATCCGCGCAAGCCGCACGAGCGGCGTGTCGCCGATCGTGTCGAGGATCGAATCCCGGATCGAAGGCAAGTTCTCCACCTGACCCATCGCCTCGATTCTGTCACCTGCCTATGATGCCCGCCATGCCCAGTGGCGCCGACTACACGGCAGCGGTTCTGCTCACCGGCGGCGCGATCCTGCTCGCCTGGTCGGGGCTGCCAAGGCTCGTCGGCGCCGGATGGCGCCGGAGGCTCACCGGCGGCGCCGAGGTCGCCGCCGCCGTGGCCGTGCTGCTTCTGCCGGGTTCCGGGGCCGCAGCCCTGCTGGCGCTGATCTTCCTCGGCTTCACGCTCGTGCACCTGCGCGGCATCGGAACCGCCGAGGCCGGCTGCGACTGTTTCGGCGACGCCGGCCGGGAGCAGGTCAGCCCCGCACGCGCGGCGGCGCTCACCGCTGTGGTGGCGCTGCTGGCGGCGGCTTCCGCCGTTGGCGGGGCGCCCAGCATGCGGGAGCTGGCCAGCGCGGACCCGTCGGCGCTGGAATGGGTGCCCGCAGCCGCACTGGTCGCGAGCATCATCTGGAGGCTGGCGTTCAGCGGCGTCGGACTGCTGGAGCGGATCAGTGATGCTTCCGCAGCGACGCTCGAGCAGGGGCTGGTACCCGGGCTGGTGTCCCGGCTGGTGCCCGGGCGGGCAGTGGTCCAGACCGACCCTGAGGCGCTGATCGAGCGCCGGTCGTTCCTGCTGCAGGTGGCGGTCATCGGCTCGGCCATGGCCATCTCGCCGCATCGCTTCATGGTGTATCCCGGAACCGCATTGAACGTGGTCGTCGGCCCTTGGGATTGCCCCACGGGCAGGTGCCACGACGGCTACACCGAGTTCTGCTGCGAAATCAACACGGGTGGTGTCAACGAGTGCCCCGTCGGCACCTTCGCAGGCGGGTGGTGGATGTGCACCGATTACGCGGGCAGGCGGCTCTGCTCGGATCAGGGGGTCCGGTACTACGTCGACTGCAACGCATTGCCGGGCCAACCATTCCCGGGCGGGTGCCGCTGCGGCCAAGACAACTGCAACAACCGGCGGGTTGCCTGCAACGTGTTCCGCTACGGGCAGTGCAACACCGAGATCGATGGACGCACCGCCGTGGTCTGCCGCATGGTCCTCTGCGAGAACCCCGCCCGGGTCTCCGAGCTGGGCTGCTCCGCGGCGCGCGCCGTGGACAACGCGACCTGCGGCCACGAGGCGCCCTGCCTCGAGCCGCCCGCGCTCGAACTGGTGGGAGCGGGCGGAGCATGACGATCGCCATCGCGGTCCTCGGCCTGCTGCTCGCACTGGCGCTGCTGTTCATCGTCGCACTGCTGCGCTCGCACGCGGAGATCCTGCGTCGCCTGGCGGCACTCGAGGCCGCGTGGGACGCCGCTCCGGAGGGGTCCGCAGCAGGGGCGGTCGCTACAGAGGCGGTCGGTACAGAGGCGCCCGCTCCGGGGGCGACGCGCCCCGGTGGCGTCGCGGCGACCGTCGCCGGCCAGACCCTGGCTGGAGATCCGGTGAAGATCCCGTTCAGATCAGGCTCCCCCGCCACACTGCTCGCCTTCATGGGCACCGGCTGCCACGCCTGCGCGCCGCTCTGGGACGAGCTGCACGGCGACCCGGTCCCGACGCCGGCCGGCGCGCGCCTGGTGGTTGTCACGAAGGGACCCGAGCGTGAGCGCCTGGCACGGCTGCTCGAGCTCGCACCCAGCGCGGCCAACGTGGTGATGTCGACCCAGGCCTGGAGCGACTTCTCGGTGCCGAGCACCCCGCACTTCGTGCTCGTGCGAAACGGCAGAATCGCCGGTCGCGGGTCGGCGACCAGCTGGGCGCAGATCACCGCGTTCCTCACCGACGCCGATGACGACGACCGCATCCACAGCGCCCGAGCGCTCAGCACCAGCGCACGTGCGGCACGCGCGGAACAGGCGCTCGCCGACGCCGGCATCGG
>WQWK01000149.1 GCA_009785395.1 Conexibacteraceae bacterium | reverse complement strand
GGCAGGTAGCGCAACACGCGAAGCTCGCTCTCTGTGAGCGGGTCCTGAAGCGGTGCGGCGTCCTCGGGGCGAGCCGCCGGCGCGTGTCCGGACAGCAGGTTCAGGATCTCTGAGATCAGCGAGGCGTGAGTGGTGCGGAGGCGGGCTTGGCGCTCGACCAGCTCGGGCACGGGGTGCAGCAGGAACGGGAGCAGCAGGCCGTCAGGCTCGGCGAGGTCGAGCGCGCGTTCCAGCGCCCTGGAGCTGGCGCCGGTGTCGCCGAGCGCGTCCTCGGCGCTTGCGCTTACGAGGAGCCACTCGATCTCCCACCGTGGATCATCGATCGTTGAAGCGCCGGCCAAGATCGGCTCGAGCACCGCCGCCGCGCCCTCCGGATCGTCCTGGGCGAGTCTCAGCTTGGCATCGACGACTCGCATCACGGCCGACGTCCGCAGCTCCTCGTCCATCTCGTCGAAGGCGTGGTGCACGAGGTCGGTCTCGCCGATGCGCACCAGCAGCTCCAGCTTGAGCTTTTGCGCTCGCGTCGCGACGATGTGCTGTGAGGAGAGTCCCCGCTGGATCGTGTCTACGGCATGCTGGGCGGCCAACGCGTCGTCGTGGCGGCCGCGTGCGAGCTCCAGCACGGCCCGTGTCGCGTGCAACATCAGCGCGGTCGTCGGCTCGGCGAAGCTCCGCAGGACGAGCTCGGCCAAGTCCAGCCACCGCTCGGCCTCGGCGAGCTGGCCGCGCCACACGGTCGCGGTGCCGAGCGCGACGTAGGCGCTCGCCGCGGCAGGCGCCGTCTCCTCCCACCCGTGCGCTCGGGCCAGCTCGATCGCCTGCCTCGCCCGCTGCTCCCCGACCGCTCGAGAGCGAACGAGGCCCAGGATCGCCGAGTACGAGAGCGCCTGGAGCTCCAGCAAAGGCCGCCCGATCCGCCGGGCCTCCTCCAGGCCCTGCTCGAGCTGGCGCTCGCCTGCCTCCAGTCGACCCGCCCACATCTCGGCCGCCCCGAGGTTGATCAGCGCGGTGGCCCGCCAGGCTTCGTCGTCTATCCCTGCCCCGATCGCGCGCGGACTCTCGGCAAGGGCGAGCAGCCGCTGGCCCAGTTCGGCGACAGCGTCCATATCGTTGCGGGCCCGCGCGAGCGTCAGTTGCACGATCATGAGCAGAGCCTGGAAGCGCCCCCGGTGGTCCTCCGGCACCGACCCTGACATGCGCTCCGCCAGTGTCAGATAACGCACCGACTCGTGCAGTGACCCCGCCGCACGCTTGTCGGCGGCGGCGATCACCGCCAGCTCGGGATCCGTTGCGATTGTGTCGGCGGGAAAGCTGGACAGCAGCTCGCGGCGTGTGGCATTCCGACCGTCGAGGAACATCGCGCTCCAGTTGACGGCGAGCAGCCGCGTGGCCAGCCCCCAGTTCTCGGCCGCCTGCGCGTGGCGGATCGCCTGCACCGGATGCCCGTGCTCGGCCAGCCACTCCGCGGCGATCGTGTGCAGGCTGGACAGCTCCTGCGGGGCTGTGCGTCGCAGCTCGAGCGCGAGCAGATCCGCGAACAGATGGTGATAGCGAAACCACGATCGCTCCGGATCCACGGCCACCACGAACGCGCCCGCGTCCTCCAGCGCCCACAGGATCCGCTCAGACCCCGAACCTCCCGTCAACCCGTCAGCCAGAGGACCGCTCACCCGCTCCAGGATCGACGTTCGCAACAGCAGCCGGGTCACCTCCTCGGGCTGATGCTCGAGCACCTCGGCCAGCAGGTACTCGGCCACGCCGCGCTCCCGGCCCGAGAACCTCGCCGCCAACCGCTCAGGGTCCGCATCGCCGGCCAGCGACAGCGCCGCCAGCCGCAGGCCCGCCGCCCACCCCTCCGTTCTCGCAACCAGCGACTCGACTGCGTCGTCGGACAAACGCACACCCGCGGCCTCCAGCAGCGCAAGCGATTCCTCCGTGCTGAAGCGCAATTTCTCTCCCCGGATCTCGGTCAGCTCCCCCTCCACCCGCAAGCGGTGCAACCCCAAGCGCAGATCATGACGCGTCAACAGCACAACCCGCAGCTGCGGCGGCGCGGACCCGAACAGGACCCCAACCTGGCCGACCGCCTGCTCGTCCTGCAACTCGTGCAGATCGTCGATCACCAGCCACACCCGCTCATCCAGCGAGGCCAGATCCTCAAGCAACCGTCTCACGACCGTTGCGCCGTCCAGATCGGGCGCGGCGGTCAGCTCCCGGACCCGCCCGGCACCGGCGCGTGTCCGGCGCAACGAGTCCAGCACCGCCATCCAGAACGCCTGCCCATCGCGCTCCCCCCGCCCCACCGTCACCCACGCCACCTGGTCTGCCAAACCCTCCGCCGCGATCCACGAGCGCAGCAGAAACGTCTTCCCCGCACCCGCCGGCGCCGTCACGACAGTGACCCGGCCCGCCGCCCCCAACAGGTCAAACAGGCGGGGTCGCGGGATCAACCTCGCACCAGACGGGGCGGACTCGGCGACTTCTCGATGATCAGCCACAAATCCGATTTTTGCAGCCCTCTCAACCGGAACGCCCAACTCATGCGAACCATGTGGTGCGCGCTCACCCTCTGGTCGCCGACTCTGACGGCATGCCAGCCAAACGGAGTGAAACCGTCGGTAGCGAGTCGCAGCACTACGAGATCCGCGTCCGCGGGCCTGTCGGCCCGACGGTCATGGAGGCGTTCCCATGCCTGACCGCGACCCGGGACGGTCAAGACACGCAGCTGGCCGGCTCGCTCCCCGATCAGTCCGCCCTGTACGGCGTGATCCACGAGCTCGAGGCGCTAGGCCTGCAGCTATTGGAGATCCGCCGCTCCACGCCCAGCGCCGATCCCGTGAGTGACCAAACGCCCCGTCGAGGATCGCTCTCACCGAGCGATCGCAAGCTGTTGATCGGCTCGCTCGGCGTCCTGCTGGCGGTGTTCGCCCTGGTCGCGTCGAACGTCGCGGCGAACCATTCGCCGAAGCCTCACAGCCTTCCGATCGGGATTGTCGGAACCCCGACGGTGGCCGACGCCGCCGCTGACGAACTCTCCCGTGCGGCGCCGGGCGCCTTCAAGGTTCACGCCTACCGATCTCTGGCCTCGGCGAGGACCGCCGTGCTCCACCGTTCGATCTACGGCGCGTTCCAGCCGACCCCCGCGCCCGTCCTGCTTGAGGCCAGCGCCGCCAGCCCTCCGGTGGCGCTGCTCCTGCAGCGAACCTTCGCCAAGCCCGCGGGGCCATCAGGTCGGGCTCCGGCGGTCCACGACCTGGTGCCACTGCCCTCATCGGACTCCAGCGGCGCCACCAGCTTCTCCGTCATCCTCAGCCTCATCCTCGCGGGACTCGCGGGAACCTCGCTGGTGTACGCACTCACTCGGCACTGCGCCGTAGCGGTCCGGGTTGCGGTCATCGCGGGCATCGCAGCCGGAGCTGGCCTGGTCACGGCGCTGGTCACCAACGTCCTCGTGGGCGCCTACCCTGGTCACTTCTTCGCCGTGTGGGGGGTGGCCACGCTGTTCGTGCTCGCCATCAGCTTGCCGATCGCTGCCTTTCAGGTGTTCTTCGGAGTCGCCGGCACGGCGATCGGCTGGCTCCTGTTCCTCGTCATCGGCAACCCGGCCTCCGGCGGAAGCTCTGCCCCCGAGCTGCTCCCCGGCTTCTGGCGAACCCTCAGTCAAATCCTGCCACCCGGCGCCGCCGTCACCTCGCTGCGCGACGTCGTTTACTTCAACGGCCACGGGAGCGCTCACGCCCTGGTCATTCTCGCCGTCTACGCGGCCCTTGGCGCCGGTGTGGCGCTGACCGTGCACACACTCCGCAGGCGCGCCGGCGCGGCCACGACGGCCGACCAAAACGCCGAACACCCAGCCTCATTCGGTACGGTCTGAGCATGGACGAAGAGGTCGTCCCAGTGCTCCATGTCGAGGACGCGGCGCGGGCTGTCGCGTGGTATGAGCGGCTCAGGTTCGTCAAGGAGTGGGAGCATCAGTTCGAGCCGGGCTTCCCCCTTTTCGTCTCGGTGGCTCGTGGGAATGTCCGGCTGTATCTGTCCGAGCACAAGGGCGACGCTCGGCCCGACACCCTGATCCACCTCTACGTCAACGACATCGATGCCGTGTCCGAGGAGTTTGGGACTCCAGTCGATGAAGAAGGACTCGCCGGGCGCGAGTGCGCCCTCGTGGACCCGGACGGCAACCGACTGCGCGTCGCCACCCGGCGCAGCTGATCACGAGCGCCCGCCGTCGTTCCTCTCGTGAGTGATCCGATCGGGTCGCTCACAGCGAAGAGTTTGCAACAGCAACCCTTCACACAGGAGGACAACCATGTCGGAAGACCACACGGATAAGGGCATCGATCGCAAGCAGTTCCTCGGCCGCGCGGCAGTCGGTGCCGGCGCGATCGCGGGAGCCGGCGGGATGGCAGCGCTGATCCCGGGCTTCGCCGCCGCGCAGAGCAGCGGCCCGACTGCCGGCGATATCGCGATCCTCGGCGCCGCCGAGATCGCCGAGGCGCTCGCGGTCACGACCTACACCAACATCATCGACACATCCCCGTTCTTCAAGCGGATCCCCGGTGATGACCAGGGCTACCTGAAGGCCGCCCGCCAGGAGGAGATGTCGCACTACCTGCTCGAGAAGAGCGTCACCGGCAAGCCGGCCGGGGCGACGACCTTCTACTACCCCAAGAAAATGTTCTCTGACACGCAGACGACGCTGGACGTGCTCGTCACGCTGGAGGACGCGTTCATCGCCGCCTACCTCGTCGGCGTGCGGGACTTCAGCACCGCCGACCTGCGCGTCACGGCGGCGCGGATCATGGGGATCGAGTCAGACCACCGCACGCTCGCGCGTGTCATCGGCCCCGACGTCGCCAGCCAGGACGGCGGCCCGCTGAAGACGATCACCGGTGTCCAGGGCAAGGCCGAGAGCGTCGCTCCACCGAACAACAACGGCTACGAGCGCACGCTCAAGTGGACCAGCATCAGCCAGGCGGTCGCGGCGCTGACGCCGTTCATCAACAAGGCCGCCGCAGGCAAGGCAGGGTTCGACACGAGCAAGCCGTACCACTTCCAGCCGTTCACGCCGCAGCTGCCCTCGCCGCTCGGTGCCTTCCACTCATTCGCCGGCTGACACCCACAGCGAGGACTCGGCGCCCAGCTCCGCGGTTCTGGGTCCTCGCTCGCCGGCCGCTGCGCCACCTGGATCGGGGGACCCAGTCCTCAGCTGCGGCGACTTGCTGTGGGGTAACCGCAATTACCAGCGCCTTGCAGTAGCGACCAGCACGTGAATATCGTGACGTCGTGTCGCCGTACCGGCAATCGGGAGCAGATATGCGCAGGGCGGCGATCGAAAGCGGACAGCGGCGCGGTCTCCGGGCATTCTGGAGGTCGCTGACCGCCGGTCAGAGGCGGACGTTGTTGATGATGGCCGGGGTCGTTGTCGGCCTGCACGTGCTCGGCTTCCTGACATTGATCTCGCTGGTCGCTCCCCGCCACTACAGGCTCGGAACCACGGGGACGTTCAGGATCGGGATTGGGGTGACCGCCTACACGCTGGGGATGCGCCACGCGTTTGATGCCGATCACATCGCCGCG
>WQWK01000148.1 GCA_009785395.1 Conexibacteraceae bacterium | reverse complement strand
GGGATCCAGGCGCAGCCGCACTTCTCACAGGCTGCGATGGCGGGCCGGGACGCGCCGGCCGACGGGGTGATCACCGGCTACGGCAGGTGCGACGGCCGCCTGGTCGCGGTCGCCGCCTACGACTTCACGGTGATGGCGGGAGCGATGGGACAGACGGGTGAACTCAAAGTCACCCGTCTGCGAGAGCTCGCACTGACCAAGCGGATCCCGCTGATCTGGTTGCTCGACTCGGCCGGCGCCCGCATCCAGGAGGCGGTCGGTTCGCTGTTTGCCGGTACCGGCCAGCTGTTTCGCGACGAGGTCGTGATGAGCGGCGTCGTGCCGCAGATCGCCGCCGTGATGGGACCGTGCGCAGCCGGGACCGCCTACATCCCGGGCCTGGCCGACTTCGTGCCGATGGTCAAAGGGCGCGGCTCGATGGCGCTCGCCGGGCCGCACCTGGTGCGCGCCGCCGTCGGTGAGGACGTCACGCAGGAGGAGCTCGGCGGCAGCCGTGTGCACACGCGCAGGTCGGGGGTGGGAGACCTCGAGGTCGCCGACGACGCCGAGTGCATCGCGAAGATCAAGCGGTACCTCTCGTACTTCCCGCAGAGCTGCGACTCCGAGCCGCCCGTGTTGCCACTGACTGTTGCGAGCGACCCTGTGGACCGAGCCGATGAGGAGCTGCTCGACGTGCTGCCGGAGTCGAACCGCCAGGCCTACGACATCTATGACGTGATCCGTCGGGTGGTCGATGACGGTGAGTACTTCGATCTCAAGGGCCAGTGGGCGAAGTCCGTCGTGACCTGCCTGGCGCGGTTCGGCGGGCGCCCGGCGGGGATTGTCGCCAACCAGCCACGCCACCTCGGCGGGATCCTGGACAACGACTCCGCCGACAAGGCCGCGCGGTTCATCAACCTCTGCAACGCCTACGGGATCCCGCTCGTCTATCTGGTCGACGTCCCGGGGTTCATGGTCGGGACCAAGGTTGAGGCCGAGGGGATCATCCGCCACGGCGCGAAGATGTTGCACGCGACCGCGAGTGCCACGGTCCCGAAGGTCACGGTCGTCTTGAGAAAGGCCTACGGGGCGGGGTACTACGTGATGTGCGGCCGGGCGTTCGAGCCCGACCTGATCTTCGCCTGGCCGACCGCCGAGATCAGCGTGATGGGGGCCGAGGGAGCGGTCGAGATCGTGTTTCGCAAGCAGGTCGAGGAGGCGCCCGATCCCGAGGCCAAGCGGGCCGAGCTGATCGACGACTACCGGCAGATCATCGACGTCTACATCGCCGCCCGTAACGGCATGATCGACGACGTCATCGATCCGCGCGAGACGCGCGCGTGCATCAGCCGCGCGCTGGAGCTGTCGGCGGGCAAGCGGGTCGAGCGTCCCTGGCGGCGTGGCGCGGTGTGGCCGGTATGAGGCGGTGTGACCGGTTGTGAGATTGGGTGGCTCGCCATGAGCCTCGCCGACCCGGTGGTGCTGACCTGCGCGATCTCGGGCGCCTTGGCCAACCGTGCTCAGTGCCCGGCGATCCCCTACACGCCCGCCGAGTATGCGGCGGAGGCGCGCCGTGCCGTCGATGAGGGTTCGGTTCAGATCCACATCCATGCGCGGCGACCGCAGGACGGGGCGCCGTCGGTGGCGATCGAGGACTTCGTCGCGATCCGTGACGCGATCGTGGACGAGGTCGGCGATACCGCAATCATCAACTTCTCGACGGGGACCGTGGGCGTCAGCGTCGCGGATCGGGTCGCGTACCTGGAGGCCGGGCGGCCTGACGTGGCCGCCCTGAATATGGGCTCGCTGAACTACGCGAAGTACTCGCGCTCACGCGGGGAGCTCGTGTTCGACTTCGTGTTCGCCAACCCGTTCGCCGAGATCGTCGAGCTGCTGCAGGCGATGCGGCGCCTGGGCATCAAGCCCGAGCACGAGTGCTTCGACCTCGGGCATGTGGGGTCGCTCGAGCCGTTGGTCGACATGGGCCTGCTCGAGGCGCCGCTGCACGTCGATTTTGTCATGGGGGTGCTGGGCGGCGTGCCTGCCACTGCCCGCAACCTGGCCGCGATGGCCGACAACCTGCCGGTGTCTGAAGCGGGGGGTGGGGCCGGGGCCGGGCCCGGATCGCGTGAGCATCACTGGGGTGTGATCGGCATCGGGCGTGGCCAGTGGACGATGATCGCGGCCGCTTTGTCGCTCGGCGGCTCCGTGCGGGCCGGGCTCGAGGACAACTTCTACCTCCCGGACGGCACGATGGCCCGCTCCAACGGCGACCTGATCGCGAAGGCGCGGCAGATGGCGGCCGACGCGGGGCGGCGTGTTGCGAGCGTCGAGGAGGCGCGGGTGCTTCTGGGTGTCGCCGCGCCACCGCAGCCTTGACCCTCGGCGCGCTCGCTGTTCGCTGGCGCTCCATGTGTCCATGTGGCATACGTAGCGCCAACGAACCAGTAGTCGTCATGGCATTCCCTCGGCGCCTCCGAGCGTCCGGCCACTGACTGACTAGTCAATCAGTAGAATGTGGGGATGGCGCCCCCAAGCACGTTACGCGTAGCCGCCGTCCAGCTCAACGCGACCGAGGATGTCGAGCGCAACCTGGAGACCGCCGACAGACTCACTCGAGAGGCCGCAGCTCAGGGTGCCCAACTGGTTGTGCTGCCAGAGAAGTGGACGGTGCTCGGGCGTGGCGAGGTGTTGCAGGAGCGCGCGCAGCCGCTCGACGGGCCGGCTGTCGCCTGGGCGGAGGGCATCGCTGCGGAGCTCGAGATCGACCTGATCGCAGGGTCGTTCGTCGAGCACCGCGCGGGCCAGGAGAAGACCTCGAACACCAGCCTGCACGTCGGCCCCGACGGGACGATCAGGGCGGCCTACCGCAAGCTGCACATGTTCGACGTCGAGGTCGACGGGACCGTGTACGCCGAGTCCGCGCGTGAGCTGGCAGGGGACGAGGTCGTCACGACTACGGTGGCAGCCGCAAGCGCGAACCCGCACGTCCTGGGGATGAGCATTTGTTACGACGTCCGCTTCCCCGAGCTCTACCGCGCGCTGTCCGAGCGGGGAGCGGAGATCCTGACGGTCCCCGCGGCGTTCACGCTCGCGACCACGCGCGACCACTGGGAGGTGCTGCTGCGGGCACGTGCGATCGAGAACCAGTGCTACGTGATCGCCGCCAACCAGATCGGCGCGCACCCGCCGGGCAACCGCTCCGGCGGCCGCTCGCTGATCATCGACCCGTGGGGCGTCGTGCTCGCGACCGCGCCCGACGGCGAGTGCGCGATCGTCGCCGACCTCGACTTCGGTCTGTTGGACGATGTGCGCCGGCGCTTACCCGCGCTCAGCCACCGGCGGGCGCCGCGCTTGTACGAGCGCAACGCGGAGGTCCGGAGGTGACCACCGCCGTCGACAAGCGGCGGGTGATCCTCGACGCCGCCGTGCGGGTGTTCGCCCGCCAGGGCTTCCATACCTGTCGCGTGTCGGACATCGCCGACGAAGCGGGCGTCGCCTACGGCCTCGTCTACCACTACTTCTCGTCCAAGGAGACGATCCTCGACACGCTGTTCCTCGAGCGCTGGGATGTGATGCTCGTCGCGATCGCCGACGTCGAGAGCACGGACGCACTGGCGCCGCGCGAGAAGCTGCGCGCGATCGCGTCGTTCATCGTCGAGTCATACCGCCATGACCCCGACCTGATGAAGGTGATCATCGTCGAGGTCACACGCGCCGCGAACACCTTCGGGCGCACCCACATGGAACGGATCATGCAGGCCTACGAGGGGATCGCCCGCATCGTCGAGCGCGCCCAGCAGGCCGGCACCTTCCGCAGTGAGGTCGACGCGATGTTCGCCGCGCAGGCCTTCTACGGCCTGATCGAACAGGTGCTCACGCAATGGATCTTCAACGGCCAGCCGGTTCCCGAGCAGGAGTTCGAGCATGTCAAGACCGAGATCGTCGAGATGATCTGTGGCGGACTTGATGCATAGCTGCCTCACCGGGTAGCTATCTGGTTGAATCCGCTCGATGAAGGAGAGTCCCTTGATCAAACGACTGCTGTGGTCGGGCCTGATGGCGGGCGTCGGTGCGCTGTCCGGAATCATCGCGACACGCGCGGCGACGCTCATCTGGAAGAAAGTCTTCGACGAAGATCCGCCCGAGTGAGCGAGCAAGTAACGGATCCCGCCGCACCCGGCGCCGCCGAGCCAGACCCGTCGCTGCACGCAGCCGGCGAGGCGGAGACGCCCGAATCGGTGGATGCCGGCGCGTCGTCCCCCGTCGAACGGATCACGACATTCGTGAAGGGGCGCCCTGAGGTTGAGAAGGTGAACGCGCTGATCAAGCAGCGCCCCGAAGTGGGCCTCGGCATCGCCTTTGCCGGCGGCCTCATCCTGGCCACGATCCTCAAGCGCCTTGCCCGCTGACGACGGACAATCGGACAGCATCGCCACCGCGATCACCGAGGTCTCGGAGAGCCTGACCAAGCTCGTCCATGAAGAGATCGAACTGGCCAAGGCCGAGGTCGCCCAGAAGACCACAAGCCTCGCCCGTGGCGCCGCGGCCGTTGCCGCCGGGGCCGTGTTCGGCATCTTCGCCGTGGTCTTCATCCTGTTCACGATCGCGTGGGCGCTCAGCACCATCCTCGTCAGCGGCGTCCCGGACATCTGGATCGGGTTCGTGATCGTGGCCGGCACGCTCGTGCTGCTCGCCGTGTTCGCGTTCCTGTTCGCGTGGCGCAAGCTGCGAGTCGGCGCGCCCACGCCGGACATGGCCATCGACGAGGCCAAGAAGATCCGCGAGACCGTCACCACCTCGGCGGGCAACTGATCTTATGCCGCCGGCCAAGCGCACCCCCGAGGAGATCCGCGCCTCGATCGAGCAGAACCGCAAGGAGCTCGGCAGTTCACTGGTGCGCCTGCGCGACGGGGTCAACGAGCTCACGGATTGGCGGTCCCAGGTGCGCCGCAATGAGAAGAACCTGCAGATCGCGGCCGCCGCAGCCGGGTTCGTGGTCGCCGGGGGGATCGGGGGCGCCTTCGGCACCCTGTTCGGGCGCGGCAAGCGCAAGCGCGGCTAGGTCAGGAGGCTTCTCGGCGTCCCACCGACGCCCAGCAGCCCCGGCCCGATGTGGGTTCCGATCACGGGACCGATCTCGGAGACGAACATCGGCTCGGTGCCGAAGATCTCGCGGCCGCGTGCCACCATCGAGGCGGCCTGATCGGGGATGTGCGTGTGCTGCACCACCCATCCGTCGGCACCGTCGGCCTTGAGCTTCTCCAGCAGCGTGACCAGCCGGTCGAAGGCCCGGCGGCTGGTGCGCACGCGCTCGACGGCGCCGATCTCCGATTCGAGCGAGAGGATCGGCTTGATCTTCAGCGCCGACCCCAGCCAGGCCTGGGCGCCGCCGATGCGCCCCCCCTTGCGGAGGTACTCGAGCGTGTCCAGCGAGAACAGGAACTGCAGCGAATCCCGGGCCTGACGCGCCCGCTCCGCGGTCGCGGCGGCGTCACCGCCGCTGCTGACGGCGGCCGCGGCCGCCATCAGCATCAGGCCCTCGGCACCGCATGCCGTCCCTGAATCGATCACCTGCACCCGCTCCGCCGCCGCGCCCAGCTGCTCACGCGCCT
>WQWK01000147.1 GCA_009785395.1 Conexibacteraceae bacterium | reverse complement strand
GTGGCTGTCGGCCTATCTCATCCTGGTCGCCAACTCGTGGATGCAGCACCCGGTCGGCTACAAGCTCGTCGACGGCAAGGCGCAACTCACCAGCGTCGGAGCGCTCCTATCCAACAGCTTCGCTCTGTACGCGTGGCTGCACGTGATCCTCGCCGGCCTGATCTTCGGGTCGATCGTGATGTTCGGCATTGCGTGCTGGCATCTGCTGCGGGGGCGCAACGTCGAACTGTTCCGCCGCGCCGCGAAGCTGGCGCTGATCGTCGCGATACCGATGACGCTGATCCAGCTGTCGGTCGGCAACCGCTTCGGGGCGGCGGTCACCAGCGCCCAGGGAATGAAGATCGCCGCCTCGGAGGCGCAATGGAACACCTGCGAGAGGTGCGGCTTTTCGCTGTTCCAGATAGGGGGGTTCTCGGCGAAGAATCCGAACCCCTCCTTCTCGATCACGATCCCGGACGTCCTCTCGTGGATGGCGACGGGGTCGTTCACCGGCCGCGTGCAGGGCCTCAACCAGCTCCAGGCTCAGGAGCAGAGCACCTACGGGCCCGGTAACTACATGCCGGACATCGAACTCATGTACTGGTCGATGCGGGTGATGGCGATCCTCGGGGTGGTGATGTTTCTGCTCGCCGCCGCGGGCGCGCTGCTCTACCGCAACAGACGCCTTGAAAAGGCGCGCTGGTTCCTGCGGACCGCGGTGGTCGCGATCGCGTTCCCCTACATCGCGGCGACGGCCGGCTGGATCCTGACCGAGATGGGCCGCCAGCCGTGGATCGTCCAGAACCTGCTGAAGACCTCCCAGGCCGTCTCGCCGCACACCAGCACCGCGATGGTCGCGACCAGCCTCGGCGTGTTCGTGCTGCTCTACGTCACCCTCGGCGTCGTCGACTTCTTCCTGATGCGTCGCTACGCGCGGGTCGACCCGCCGCAGGTCGGCGAGGGCGGCGGACTCGGCGCCGCTGCGGGCGCGCCCGAATCAGCACCCGCACTCGGTTACGGAGGGGGATGGGATGGGGCTTGAGGTCGTCTGGTTCTGCCTGATCGGCGTCCTCTGGGCCGGGTACTTCCTGCTCGAGGGGTTCGACTTCGGAGTCGGGATCCTGCTCCCGATCCTCCCTCGCAGCGAACGCGAGCGCGGTGTCATGTTCGAGTCGATCGGGCCGGTCTGGGACGGCAACGAGGTGTGGCTGGTGGTCGCGGCCGGCGCGACCTTCGCCGCCTTCCCGGCCTGGTACGCGACGATGTTCTCCGGCTTCTACATCGCCCTGCTGCTGATCCTCGTGCTGCTGATCCTCCGGGTGGTCTCGTTCGAATGGCGCGATAAGCGCCCGGATCCGCGCTGGCGAACCACCTGGCTGTGGGCAAACACGGTCGGCAGCGTCGGCGCGCCGTTCCTCTGGGGTGTCGCGCTGGCGAACCTCGTCCATGGCGTGCCCCTGAACTCCTCGCACGAATTCACCGGCAACTTCCTCACTCTGTTCAGCGGTTACACAGTGGTTGCCGGCCTGGCGGTGGTGTCGCTGTTTGCCTTCCACGGCTCGACATACCTGAGCGTGCGGACGGCTGGAGATTTTCGCGAGCGCACGGCGGCCACAGCGGCACGGCTCTCGGTGCCGGCGATGACCCTCGCAGGCGCTCTGGTCGTCTGCACGGTGATCGTTGCGCACGACCGCAACGGCCGCGGAATCGTCCCGACGGCGATCCCCGCCGCGCTCACCATCGGCGCGATTGGGGTGGCGGTCATCCTAGGCTACGCCCGGAGGGAGGGATGGGCGTTTGCGCTCACCGGGGTGGGCGCGATCGGCATGGTCGCGACGATTTTCACCGGCCTGTATCCGCGCGTGCTCGTCTCGAACCCGACGTTTGCCAACAGCCTCACGATCTCGAATGCGGCGGCTGGTCACTACGCGTTGAAGGTGATCACGATCGTGGCGGCGATCTTCGTGCCAGTGGCGCTCGTGTACCAGTCCTGGACCTACTATGTCTTCCGCAGGCGGATCGGCGGGGAGCCCGTCCGCGCTCCGGTTGTCGCTTCCCGAGACGGCAGCGGGGTCACCCGCGGGTAGTCCGATGGGTGCTCTGGATCCGAGATTGCTGCACCGGACGAGGCCGGCGCGGTGGCTGCTGACGCTCGACACATTGCTCGGCATCGCCACGGCGCTGGCGGTCCTCGTACAGGCAAGCGTGCTCGCCCTGATTGTGGCGCGCGCGTTTCACGGCGTCGAGCTCGGCCGCCTGTGGTTCGGACTCGGACTGCTCATGACCGCGTTTCTCGCACGCGGCGCATTCGCATGGGGGATGGAGGTCGCGGGGCGACGAGCTGCGTGGAGTGTGCTCTCGGAGCTCCGCATGACCCTCGTCGAGAAGCGGCTGCGCGCGCAACCGATCCCGACCGATCGCACCGACAGCGGCGAGATCACGGCGGTCGCCTTGCACGGGATCGAGGCGCTCGAGAGCTACTTCGCGCGCTATTTGCCGCAGGTCGTGCTCGCCTCGATCGTCCCGTTCGTGGTGATCGCCTGGGTCGCGGTCATGGACCTCGAATCCGCACTGATCATGCTGCTCACGCTCCCGCTCGTGCCGGTGTTCATGTGGTTGATCGGCCGCTACACCCAGCAGCGGACTCGAGAGCGCTGGCAGGCGCTGCGCCACCTCTCGATGCACTTCCTCGATGTTGTCCGAGGCCTGCCGACGCTTCGCGCCCTCGGCCGCGCGGGCGACGAGGCTACCGCGCTGGCCGAGGTCAGCGACCGCTACCGCGTCACCACGATGGAAACCCTCCGGGTGAGCTTCCTGTCGGGCTCGATCCTGGAACTGGCGGCGACACTGGGAGTGGCGCTCGTCGCGGTCACGGCGGGCGTGCGGCTGGTCAGCGGAACGCTTGGCCTGCAGGCCGGGATGACGGTGCTGGTGCTCGCGCCCGAGCTGTACCTGCCGTTCCGGAAACTCGGCGCCGAGTACCACGCAAGTGCGGACGGCCTCGCGGTGGCCGACCGAATGTTCGCCCTGCTCGACGCTCCTGCCGGCACCGCCCGGCCCGGGAGGCGCCTCGCCCCGAACCCGTCATTGACTCCGGTGCGACTCGAGCGCCTGTCGTTCGCCTACCCGGGGCGCCCAGGACTCGTGCTCGACGGCATCGACCTGGAACTTGCGCCGCGGGAGACCGTCGCGTTGGTCGGGGACAGCGGGGCGGGGAAGAGCACGGTGGCGGCGCTGTTGCTTGGCCTGCTCGAGCCGTCAGCCGGCCGAATCTTGGTCGGCGGGGTCGACCTTCGCGCGTGCCGGGCCGAGACCTGGCGGCAGGTTGTCGCCTGGGTGCCTCAGCGTCCGACCCTTTTTCGCGGCACCGTGGCCGACAACATCCGCCTGGGCGATCGGAGCGCTTCGGACGCGCGGCTGCGCGAGTCGGCCGCCCTCGCGGGCGCAGGAGAGTTCATCCGAGGGCTGCCGCAAGGCTATGCAACGCTGATCGGCGACGGCGGGCGGTCCCTGTCCCCAGGCGAGTGTCGCCGGATCGCGCTCGCGCGGGCGATCCTGAAGGACGCTCCGCTGGTCATCCTCGACGAGCCGACCGCCGACCTGGATCCCGCCAGCGTGACCGTCGTAGCCGAGGCGGTGCGGCGCCTGTGCGCCGGACGGACCATGCTGCTGATCGCCCATCGCCCCGAGCTGGTCGAGTACGCGGACCGGATCGTTCACCTGCACCGCGGCGCTGCGATGATCGAGCAGAATCGCAGGGCGGCATGATGGGGACGCTGCGCGCGCTGCTGGCACTTGGGAGCGCCCCACGCGCCCGTCTCGGGCTCACCGTGGTGCTCGGGGCACTGACCGTCCTGTTCGGCGTCGGGTTGATGGCAACCGCCGGATATCTGATCTCGCGGGCCGCCGAGCAACCGCCGGTGCTCTCGCTGATGGTCGCGATCGTCGCTGTCAGATTCTTCGGGCTGGGTCGTCCGATCATCCGTTACCTCGAGCGGCTCAGCTCCCACGACGTCGCGCTGCGCGTGCTCGGACGGGTGCGGGACCGTTTCTACCGGCGCATCGAACCCCTTGCGCCCGTGCAGCTTGATGCTTACCGCCGGGGCGATCTCCTCTCGCGCATGGTGGCGGACGTGGATGCGCTGCAGAACCTGTATCTGCGCGGCCTCGGACCGCCACTGGTCGCGTTGCTCGCCGGCGCCGTCTCGATTGGCGTCGCGGCAGCCTTTCTGCCCACCGCCGGTCTCGTGCTCGCGATCGGACTGCTCGTAGGCGGGATCATCGTCCCGGCGCTGTCCGGATCGCTTGGCGCCCGCGCCCGCCGGCGCCAGGCCGGCGCTCGCGGCGAGCTCTCCGCGGAGCTCGTCGAGCTGCTCCGCGGCGCGCCCGAACTGGTCGCATTCGGTGCTGAGGCGGCGTGGCTCGAGCGCGTACGTGACGCCGATTCGCGGCTGGTCAAGCTCGCCCGGCGAGACGCCGTCGCCACTGGAATAGGCGACGGGATTGGCCTCGCGATCACCGGGTTGACGGTCGCCGCTGTTCTGGCGGTCGCAATCAGCGCCTCGGCGGAAGGCCGCATCGAGCGGGTGCTCATTGCCGCGCTCGCGCTGCTCGCCCTGGCGTCGTTCGAGGCGGTCACGCCCGTTGCCGACGCCGCCCGCGAGCTCGCGGCAACGCTCGCCGCGGGCCGACGGATCCTCGAGCTCACGGCGACCGACGCCGTGGTCCGCGACCACGATGAGCCGGCCCCTGCTCCACGCTGGCCGTTCACCATCACCCTCGAGGAGGTTTGGGCGAGGTATCCGCGCCAGGGCCGTCCTGCGCTCGATGGAGTGAGCCTGGTCCTTGAGCCGGGCGAGCGGGTGGCCCTGGTCGGGGCCAGCGGCGCCGGGAAAACGACGGTGACGAACCTGCTGCTTCGCTTCCTCGACCCCGAAGCAGGGCGGGTCACGGTCGCCGGAAGAGACCTCCGCGAGTACCGTCAAGCGGACGTCCGCGATGCGATCTCGGTCGCCGGTCAGGAGTCACACCTGTTCTCCGCGAGCATCCGAGACAACGTGCGACTCTCCCGCCCGGACGCGAGCGACCCAGCAGTCGAACAGGCGTTGCGACGCGCCTGCATCTGGGATTGGATCCGACAGCTCCCGAGAGGACCAGACACGCTCGTCGGCGAGGAGGGACGCGAGCTGTCGGGCGGGCAGCGGCAGCGGATCATTCTTGCGCGGGCACTGCTCGCCGACGCGCCGGTACTCGTCCTCGACGAACCGACCGCTCATCTCGACCCGACCACGGCGAACGCCCTCATGCGCGATGTCTTCTCCGCCGCACGCGGTCGCACGGTGCTGTTGATCACCCATCGCACGGAAGGATTGGACCTGGTCGACCGGGTGCTGACGCTGGACGCTGGGTTGGCCGGGGGAACCGAGGCGATCTGCGGGATCCTCGCTGACACCGTCTCGGTGCCAGCGGGCATCACCCGTTCGGGATGATGTGCGGCACGTTCCGGGTGAGACCGTAAGGCGGTGCCCGAAGGCCTCTCGACCGAGGAAGTAGGCAAGGAGATTTCCGAGCACCATGAGCATGCGGACCATGCTCATGGAGCTCACGAGACCGCTCGTCACGACCGCGTCGT
>WQWK01000146.1 GCA_009785395.1 Conexibacteraceae bacterium | reverse complement strand
GAGAAGGAGCGGCCGATGCGGGTGCTTGTGATCGAGGACGACGAGGAACTGGCTGAGACGGTCGCGGCCGGTCTGCGCGAGGCGCGGATGGCGGTCGACGTCGCCCTCGACGGCGAGGCGGGGTTGGCGCGCGCGCTGCTCCACGACTACGAGGTGATCGTGCTCGATCGCGACCTTCCGATCGTTCATGGCGATGAGGTGTGCGCGAGGCTCGTCGCGGCCGGCGGTCGCAGCCGGGTGCTGATGCTGACCGCCGCGGCTGGGGATGAGGATCTGGTCGACGGGCTCGGGCGCGGCGCCGATGACTACCTGCCGAAGCCGTTCGCGTTCTCCGTGCTGGTCGCGCGAATCAGCGCGCTGGCCCGCCGTGCGCAGCCCAGTATCCCGCCCGTCCTCGAGTACGGCGACCTCGTGCTCGACACCGCCAAGCGCTGCGCGCAGCGGGCCGGGAGACCGCTCGCGCTGCGACCCAAGGAGTTCGGGGTGCTCGAGCTGTTGCTCGCCGCGCAGGGCCGAGTCGTGTCCGCCGAGGAGCTGCTCGAACGCGTCTGGGACGAGCACGCGGACCCGTTCACCCACACGGTCAAGATCACGATCAGCCGGCTGCGAGCGAAGCTGGGCGACCCACCGGTGATCGAGACGGTCGCCCGGGCCGGCTACCGCATATGAACGTCGCGACCCGCGTCAACAGTCGGATCACCCGGCTTGCGGTCGGGCGACACCTGCCGCACCGGACGGCCCGAGTCCGGCTGACGCTCCTCTACGGCGGCCTGTTCCTGCTCTCCGGCGCGGCGCTGGTCGCGATCACATACGCCCTCTTCCAACAGGCGACCGAGTACTCAAAGCCGCACCTACCGAACATCCCCCACGCCCCCGCGATTCACCAGCTCCAGCTGCCGGAGCTGCCGCACGCGCTGTCGCAGCTGACACAGGACCAGCAGCAGCTGGCACAGGCCCGGAATCTGTTTGTGCAGTCGGCGCCCAAGGCGACAGCTGGCGCGCATCTGGTGATGCCGCCCGTGCTGACACAGGGGGAGCATCAGCTCGCGCACGACCAACATCGGCTCGCGCAGGCCGTGAATCAGCTGGCCGGAGCCGTCCACCAGGTGGCACACGCCGGGTCCGTCCAGGCCGCACAGCGCGCAGCCGATTCGCACCAGCTGCTGGTCAACTCCGGAATCGCCCTGGCGATCATGGCCGTCCTCGCCGTCCTCGCCGGCTGGCTCGTCGCCGGGCGCGTCCTGCACCCGCTCGAGGACTCCTACCGAGCGCAGCGCCAGTTCGTCGCCAACGCCTCGCATGAGCTACGCGCGCCGCTGACGCGCCAGCGAACGCTGATCGAGGTCGCGCTGGCCAGCTCCGCGGCGAACTTCGCGTCGCTGCGCCAGGCGCACGAGCGCGTACTCGCATCCGAGCAACACCTCGAGCAGCTGATCGACGCGTTGCTCGCGCTCACCCGCGGCCAGGCGGGCCTGGAGCGACGCGAGCGATCCGACCTCGCCGTCCTGGCAACCCGTGCCCTGCAAGCGCAGCGTCCCGACCTCGAGCGCCTCAACCTCGATGTCGACGCCTCGCTCGACCCGGCGCCGACGGCGGGTGATCCGCGGCTGCTCGAGCGCCTGATCACCAACCTGATCGACAACGCGACCCGCCACAACACTCCGGGCGGACGCGTCGAGATTGCCACCGGGACCCGCGATCGTCACGCCTTCCTGTCGATCTCGAACACCGGCCTGGCGGTCCCGCCTGAGCAGATCCCCCGCCTGTTCCAGCCCTTCGAACGGCTCGTCGACACCCGCACCCGACACAACGACGGACACGGACTTGGCCTCTCGATCGTCGAGGCGATCGCCAACGCCCACGGCGCCGAGATCACGGCCCGCGCACGGCCGGAGGGGGGACTCACGATCGAGCTGCTGTTCCCGCCGGCAACGGGCGCCCGCGCTCGGGTGGCGCTCCCCGCCCGGACCAAACGCGGCAGCCCCGAGACCAGCCTTCCTCCGGGCTAGCGACGCGAAGCTCGCGCCCTCCGGTGTGTCAGGAACGCCGGCGAGACGACTAAACCAGTATGCGTCCGTTCTCTCGCAATGCAGCGCCCCCCGAGGACGGCTGGTTTCGGATCGGCGAGGTGCCACAGCAGACGCCGCCCCGCCGGCGCGGACAGGGTCGCATCTCGCTCAGCAGCGCTCAGCACAACCCGGACACCGTCAGCCTGCAGCCGCCGGCGCCGAAGCGCTCGCTCGTGCTTGCGAGTGCGAATGAGACCGCGACCAGGACGCTCGAGCGGATCATCGACCGCCGCTACGGCGCGCTCGCGCTGTTCGTCATCGCGCTTCTGGTGGTGTTGATCGCGGCCGGGGTGAGTGCCGCGCTTGCAAGCGAGCTCCGCGCCTCACGGGAACAGCTCGCGTCCGCGCGCGTCGCCCTCATCCAGGGGTCCGGCCGATCGCCGCACGCCGCCGCTCCCGGATTCAGTAACGAAGGCTCCAACAGAAAGGAACGAGGCCGTGGCCACCGCCGAGCTTGACCTGATCGTGCGCGGAGCGGCCGCGCCAGACCAGCGCGTGCGCCTCAACGTGCCGATCGACGTCCCGCTTGCGGAGATGCTCGACGACTTCGTGGACGCCGCGGAGGAACACGCCCTGCAGCTGGGCCGCGAGTTCGACGCGCACTCCGACTGGCGACTGCAGCTGCCCGACGGCAGCGCCCCAAACGGCGACTGCCTCGCGGAGCTGACCGTCAGCGTGCTCGCGCTGTACGACGCGCAGCGCGCCGAGCCGCCATTCACGGCCCAGCAGGCCGCCGCCCCGGCCCCGCCCTTGTCCGAGCCCCCGGAGGCGCCAGTGCCCCCGGCCGCCGAGACGCCGGCGCCCCCGGCCGCCGAGACGCCAGCACCCCCGCAGGCGGCTACGTCGAGCCCCACCAGGCGGACGCCACGGCAGTCGCCGGGCGCACCGCGCTCACGGTCGGGCGGACGCTCCAGCCAGCGGATTGTGCGCGCCCGCGCCGAGGAGGCGCTGCCGCGGCCGATGGGCACCGTCGCCCGAACGCTGCAGGCGCTGACCGCGCTGTCGCCGTCCTACAAGGCGCAGGAGCAGGAGGCGCGCGACCTCGGGGTGAACGACCCCGCCCGGTTCGTCCGCGAGCACCACCAATCCGCCGCGGGACGGGTACGGGAAGCGTGGCGCGTGAGCGACTACAAGCGGCTGCTCGAGGCGATGGTTCTGCTCCCGGCCCCACCGTCCTGCCAGACGATTGCAGTGCTGTCCCCGAAGGGCGGCGTCGGGAAGACGACGATCACGAGCCTGCTGAGCATGCAGTTCAACTACGTGCGCCAGAACCAGACGGTCGCCGTTGACGCCAACCCCGACATGTCCAACCTGTCAGCGGTCCTGTCGCCGGGCCGCGGCGTCCCGGTCGACGAACTCGTGCAGCGGATGAAGGTCTCGATCGAGCGCGGCCAGCCGATGCGGGGGATGGAGGTGCTCGGACTGCTTGGGATCGGGCCGCACGGTGTACGGGTCGCACCGTCCGCGAACGACCCCAAGCGGGCGCTCGACCGGGAGACCTTCCTGTGGCTTTACGAAAACCTCAAGGCCTACGCCGAGGTGATGGTGCTCGACTGCGGGACCGGCCTGTTCGACGACCCCGCGCAAGCTGCGGTCCAGACGGCGGACCAGCTCGTCGTCGTGGTTGACGGCGAGCCGGACACGATGCAGATGGTCGCGTCCGGCGAGTGCCAGACGCTCCTGCGGGCGTTCGACGGGCCAGTCTTCCTGGTCGTCAACAAGCTCACGCCAAGGGTTCGCCGCCGGGTGAACCTGGGGGAGTTCGAACAGGAGCTGTCGTTCGCCCAGGGGATCGTTGAGGTCACCTATGACGAGAAGGCAGCGGCAAACCTGTCGAAGTTCCGCTGGGACGACGGACCGCCGCAGGATTGGGCGGTGCAGATCCGGGAGCTGGCGGCGCTGCTGGCCACGGGGTGGCCGACCGTCTAGGAGGGCCCGGTGCTCCGCGTCGGTCGCCACCGGCTGATCCGTGGGCTGGTGATGGTGATGGTGGCTGTCGCGCTCCTCGGCGTGGCGATCGCGGTCGCGGCCCCGACCGTGCAGCACGCCGAGCCTGGCGTCGTGCGCGGGATCCTCACCGCGCTCGAGAAGCTCGGGCTCATCGTCGCGTTCCTGATCGGCGCGGCGCTCGTCCTGCTTGCGCTGGAGGTGGCGCGCCGACTGTACGCGAGGCACCGCCGCGTCTACCACGCGTACCAGATCAACCTGACCGCCAACGACCAGACCGAGCTGCAATCGATGGTCCAGGCCGTCGGCGCGATGGGCCAGGCAGTGGCCGCGCTCCCGACCAGGCGGTGGTGGGGCGGCCAGCCCGCGTTCGGGCTGCTCGTCGGCTACGACCCGCGCGAAGGGGGCGAGGTCACGCTCGCGCTCGTCTGCGAGGCCGAACACGTCCCCGCGCTCGACGGGGCGCTGCTGAAGGCGTACCCGAACGTACGGGTTGGGTTTGAGTTCGAGCCCATGTACCGGCCGATGCAACTGCGGCTGGGGGTGCCGCCGGCGCTGATCAGGCTGCGCAAGCGCCGGGAGGCGTTTCACCCGATTGTCGATATCGCCGAGGAGCTCGAGGGGATCGAGACCGTGATCGAGGGGCTGGCGGACGCGATGGTCGCACAGCGCACGCACCCCGCCGCCGTCTGGTTCTGCATCGTGCCGAGCGACACCGGCGCCGGCTACCTGCGCGCAAGGCACCGGCAGACCGAGCGGTGGCGCCGCGAACGCGAGCGCACCGCCGACGGCCGGCCGACGCCCGAGGCCTCGGTGGACCGCGAGGAGGCCCGCCAGAGCGCCCAGATCGACGAGCGCTCCGCGTTCTACGTCGATATCCAGATCGCTGCGCACGACCTGCAGACGTGCAAGTCGCTGAGCGGCACCCTGCAAAACCTGCCCGGCGCGATGAACACGCTCGAACGCCGGCCGATGCTGCTGCGCCGGTGGCTGTACCGGCGACGGTTCCCGACATTCACCCCGCCGCTGCGCATGCGCGGCCAGTCGAGACTTCTGAGCGGCTCGGAACTCGCGTACCTCATGCAGCTCCCCTCGGCACGGCTGCACGCGCCGATCCGCCGGATCCCAGAACCGCGACTGCCGGCCGCGCCGGGCGTCGAGTCAGCGGTCGAGGACGACGGCGCGTGGGAATACGACCGGGTGCACCTGCCCGTCGGCTTCGAGCCGCTCGACGGCGAGACGATGCGCCGGATGCTCGGCAGGAGGGCGGCGTGAACGGTCCGGCGGCAACCGAGATGGGTATGAACGGTCAGGCGGCAACCGAGATCGACCCTCACGGGGCGAGCGCGATCCGCCCGTATGTCCAGGCCATGAACAAGCCGGTGGCGGTCGCGCCGCGCAACTGGCCCTCCGGGATCCTCGCGATCGGTGCGCCGGGGACTGGCAAGACGTCGGTCATGATTCGCCACTACCAGAACTCGCTGCTTGACAGCGGCGCGGCGGTGGTGCTGATCGACCCGAAGCGCACGCTCGCCCGCCGCGCGCTCGCACTGACACCGCCGTGGGCCGGCAAGCGCGTCTGGTACCTGAACCTTGCGCGGCCAGCATTCGGGATATAGCCGCTGCGGTGTGGCGCGCCCGATCAGGCAATCGCGGACATG
>WQWK01000145.1 GCA_009785395.1 Conexibacteraceae bacterium | reverse complement strand
CCGCCCGGCCGCGCCGATTGCCGGGCAGCCAGCTGCGTGGATGGGACCTATCGCAGTCGCCGCGGCAGACCGAAGAGCGGGAAGACGCTGCTGTCGGCAAACCAGGTCATGGCGGAGATCCGATCGCCGTCGAGCGTGACCACGAGCAGTCCGTAGGGCCGTGCGATCCCGGTCTGCGGGACTGGGAGGTAGCAGCCGAAGGCGGGCTGGCCATTCGCTCGCGTCGGCACGAGCCGCAGCGGCGCGCCGCGGCGGACGCTGCTGTTGTTCAGGAACGCTGCGATCGCGCTCGCGCCCTGGTATTCGTGGGGCTCGGGCGGCATCGTCAGCCACGCGTCGTCGGTCAGAAGCGCGACGACGCTGTCGATGTCGCCGGACTCAAAGGCGTCTGCGAGGCGGTCGAGGATCTCGCGCTGGCGTCTGGAGTTAGGGAGCGGCGCTCGTTCGCGCCCGGTCGCGGGCAGCCGGGCATCAAACGCGGCCCGCGCACGAAACAGCAGGCTGTTGACCGAAGCCGTGCTGGCGTCCAGCATCTCAGCGACCTCGGCGGCGTGAAAGCCGAGCACGTCGCGGAGCACGAGCACCGCGCGCTGCTGCGGCGGGAGGTGTTGCAGGCCGACCACGAACGCGAGCGCGATCGCCTCCCTGGCCTCGTAACGCGCCTCGGGTCCGGGCGCGTCGTCCGCGATTCCGTCGAGCAGGACGTCCGGGTAGGGCTCGAGCCAGATCGACTCGGTCCGGCGGGTCGGCTCGGGGACCCCTGTAATCCGCTGGGCCTCCTCCGGTCGACGCCGGCTCGCACGGAGCGCATCCAAAGCGCGATTCGTGGCGATCCGGTATAGCCAAGCGCGAACCGACGCACGTCCCTCGAACTGCTCCAGGTCCCGCCAAGCCGCGAGCAGCGTCTCCTGGAGCAGGTCCTCGGCGTCCTGCGCCGACCCGACGATCCGGTAGACGTGGAGCAGCAGCTCATGTCGGTATGGGTCGGTGAGCGCGCGGAACGCATCGTCGTCGCCGCCGCGCGCACGCGCCAGCTTCTGCTCGATCAGCTGCGGATCCTCGCGCCGGCTTCTCCCTGTCACTTGCATCACAGGTAACGACGCCGAGGTGGCTGGAAATTCGTCGCTGAGTTTCACCTGTTCCTAGCGCCTCAACTGAAAACACCGCCACAAGGAGACCTAGATGGGAACGATCGTGCTGAGCGGCCCGCAGAACGTCTCGCTCGATGGGGTCATCCAGGATCCCGACGGCGCGGAGGACTTCAGGCTGGGTGGCTGGTTCGTCCAGTTCGGGGGCAAGGACCTCGAAGAGTGGAACAAGGTCGCGCTGGAGGAGGCGCTGCACGCCGAAGCGTGGCTGCTGGGCAGAAGGAGCTACGAGTTTTTCGGGGAGCGGTGGCGACCCCGGAGTGGTGAGCTTGCCGACAGGCTCAACAGCATGCCCAAGTATGTGGTGTCCTCGACGCTTGAAGATCTCACTTGGACCAACTCCACCGTCCTCAAGGGCGACGCGGTGACCGAGGTCTCCAAGCTCAAGCGTGAGCTGGACGGGGAGATCGTTGTCCCCGCCAGCTATCAGCTCGCTCGCACGCTGATCGAGCACGACCTCGTCGACGAGGTGCGGTTGGTCGTGTTCCCGGTCGTGCTCGGAGCTGGCGAGCGTCTCTTCGGCGAGAACACCGATCGGAAACCGATGCGCCTCGTCGATGCCAGGCGACTCGGCGGTGGCCTCGCCTTCCTCACCTACCAGCTCATCTGAGACGCGGCACCATCCACAGCGCCTGCTCCGGCGTTATCGTCCCCGCAGTGGAAAGAGCGCTCAACCTGATCGAGTTCCCCGCCGATGACCCCGACCGCGCGCGGCGATTCTGGTCGGGTTTACTCGGCGCAACGCTGGCCGATCGCGACGAGGCCGAAGGTCGTGGCTGGCAGACACACGGCGGCAGTCCCGAGGTCGGGATCCATGAGCGTGGTACGGGCCCCGGCGACACTGTCTCCCTGCCCTACTTCACGATCGCCGACATGGACTCCGCACTCGACCAGGTCAAGGCTCTGGGTGGAAGCGTCGTCCACCCCGGGTCCAGGTGGGCGATCTGTCGCGACTCCGAGGGGAGCCCGTTCGGGCTTGCCCTCGACGCTCGCGCCTGACAGCGCTCCCGAGTACGACCGCGGCTACCCGATCCGCTCGTCGATCCGAACGTGCACGGTGTCGCCCGCCTCCTTACCGATCACCTTTCGGAGCGCCGCCCTGACCGGGAGCCTGTGCGTGCCATCGCCCTGGGCCATCAGCGCTCCGGTGAAGGGCTCGCCGTCGATCGCCCCGCGGATCTTCACGAGCCCGCGGGTACCGAACAGTTGGGGCACGTCATCCAGCACCACGCACGTCCACGCGCCCGGGGCGTCGCCCTTGTGAAGTGGCGCGTCGAACTCGCTCAACATCGTTCCTCAGACTCTCGCACACCCGGTCCCGGGCGCGTCCGTCGTGCGCCCGGGACGATGCTCGAGACAAGCTCAGCTGCGCGCGAGGACTTCGGCGAAAGGCACGAGGCTCCAGCCGTTCGGTGATCCGACCGCGTCGCGCATCTGCTCCCAGCCCTCGCCGTGGCGGTCCAGGTTGCGGTGCTCGAGTTCGACGTGGGTGCGGTCTGGTCCCTCGGCGGAGAAGCGCACCTCGACCTCGCTGGTCTTGGAGTGGTCGCTCTCGACCTTCCAGCTCAGGTTGATATCCCAGCTGATCACGACCCGACTTGGCGGCTCGAACACCAGCACGCGCGCCCAGCAGCACTCCGAACCATCGACGCCGCGGTCGTACACCCGGCCGCCCGCGAACGGCTCGAACACCATCTCAGCCAACTCGGCCTCGATCAGGTGGTGCCCGGGGGGCCACCAGGTGCCGATCCCTTCGGTGAACACGTTGAACGCCCGCTCGATCGGGGCGTCGACGGTGATCGAGGTGTGCACGGACGTTTCCAGTACCTGCGGTGCGGTCATCGTGAGACCTCCTTGGTTGGTTGTTCTGCGGCCTGCTTGAAGGCTGCGAGCGATTGGGCCCAGAACCGGTCGAGGTAGGCGCGCATGGTGCCGACCCCGTCCGGGTTGAGCTGATAGATGCGGCGTGCGCCCGCGGCGCGGTCGCTGACCAGCCCGGCATCCTTGAGCACCTTCAGGTGCTGGGACACGGCGGGGCGGCTGATCGGCAGCCCGCGCGCCAGCTCGCCGACGGATTGAGGGCTCGCGGCGAGCCGCTCGAAGATCTGGCGTCTCGTTGGGTCGCCCAATGCAGCCCACGGATCGTTTGCGTAAGCCATCACTTACGGTAAGCGTACACTTACGACCAGCCAAGGTCAAGCGTCAACGGCAACCTCCGCAGCGATAATCGGCGTCGACATGAGTGCAGATGCGAGCGGTCAGACGCGGGTGACATGGCGACCCTTGCGTGGCAGCGGCCCCGGCGACGGCGGTGCGTTCGATCTCGGCCCGTGTGTCGTGATCCACGTCGACGAGATCCCCGAGCGGTTCGACCGCGGCTCGTTTCTGTCCCGAGCCGGTGACTCGGTTCGCAAGCGGCTCGACCCGAAGCCACCGCCGTGGGAGGAGCACATCGGCGTTGTCGATCACCGTGCGGCGGAACGGATCGCATCCGAGCACGGGGTCCAGCTCGAGATCGTGGGCGGCTGACGGCGGGCCGCGCGTGGAGGGGTCAGCGCCCGCAGCGCAACTGCAGGACGTTGCCCTCGGGATCCAGACAATCACGGTGGAGCCGGCCGCGAAACTCCCAGGTCGCATCTGGCGGGTCGAGCTGCCCCCCGGCTGCGAGAACCAGCGATCCGGCCTGATCGAGATCGGCCACATCAAACGCCAGTTTGATCGCTGCGCTTTCGCGCCTGAGGGGCGGATCGGCGATCACGACTGAGGCGGCGAGGTGATCCGCGATCCGCACCAGCGACAGCTCCCAGTCAGCGGACGCCAGGACACAGAACCGTTCATCGGCCTGCTCCGGCGACATCGCAAAGCACGTCTCGTAGAAGGCGCGCATCGATCGGAGGTCCTTGACGTAGAGCACCGCCGACGCCGCCATCGTCGCGGTCTATCAGAACCGGGCTCAAGCTGCGGACCTCGGCCCGCGGTGATGGCCGGGAGACCCGGCGGGCACGTGGCCCGCCGGGTCACACCGCTCAGGAATGAGTCGGCTCGTAGGTAAGCGCGACGACGCCGCTCGGCGACGGAGTCGTTCCAGCGAGCTTCACAGGGCGCGTCTCCGGCATCTCACCGGCGGCCGCTCGCCCGGGGAGCAGCACCGGATGAACCGAGAACCGGATCTCGTCGACCAGGTTGTGCTCGAGCAGGGTCTGGCTGAGCCGACCGTATCCGTACATGATCAGATCGCGGCCGTCCTGGCGCTTGAGCTCGGTCACGGCGGTGACGACGTCACCGCGAATGATCGTCGAGTTGTTCCAGTCGGCCCGCTCCAGGGTCGAGGAGAACACGTACTTCGGCATCCCGTTGATGGCGTCTGCGTACGGCCCGGTCTGGCTGGGCATGACATCGGCGAAGTACTCGTAGGTGCCTCGTCCCATCAGCATGCCGTCGAGGGCCGCCAGCGCCTGGCCGGCTTCCTCTGCCGAGCCTGAGTCGAAGATTGCCCAGGCTCGCGGGTCTTCGGTGACGCCGTCGAGCGAGATGAATGCGGAATTGATGATCTTGCGCATGGTGCTTTCTCCAATCTCCAATGCGGTTGTGTTCGGAGTGGTCAACAGCTGGTGGCGGCGAGGGCCGGCTCGGGGTCGCTGACGCTCGCCGTGGCTGCGGCGGTCGCGGTCGCTTCGCGACGGACGAGCACGAAGATCGCCGGAACCGCGAGCAGGCCGATCCCGCCGAGCACCCACAGTGCTTGCTGGAACCCGCCGGTGAGCGCCGCCGGGGCGGCGACGCCGGCGTGCAGCAGCGTTTGGGTGTGGCCGGCGGCGACGCTGGAGGCGATCGCGATCCCGATCGCGCCGCCGAGTTGCTGGCTGGTGTTCAGCAGGCCCGACGCGAGCCCGGCCTGATGCTCCCTCACGCCTGCGAGCGCGGCGATCGAGATCGGGATGAACGCGAACGCGGTCCCGGCGCCGGCGACGACCATCGGGCCGGCGAGGTTCGCCAGAAAGTGGCCGTCGACGGGAACCTGGGTGGCCCAGATCGCGCCGGCGCCGATCAGCGTCATCCCTACCGCCATCACGAGCTTGGTCCCGCCGCGGGTCACCAGCGCCTGGGAGACACCGGCGAGCGCGACCGACGTCAACGACGCCGCCAGCCATGCGAGCCCGGACTGCAGCGCGCTGTAGTGCAGCACCTGCTGCATGTACAGAGTGCCGACGAAGATGAACGCGAAGAAGCTGCCGCCGAGCAGCAGCCCCGCCGTGTTCGCACCGGCGACCGTGCGCAGCCTGAAGATCGACAGCGGCAGGATCGGATCGACGACCCGGCGCTCGATCTGCAGGAACGCGCCGAGCAGCACCGCCGCCGCGGCGAGCACGGCGACCGTCCTGGTGGCGCCCCAGCCGTACTGCGGCGCCTGGGAGATCGCGTCGACGAGCAGCACCAGCCCGCCGGTGCCGGTGAGCGCGCCACCCAGGTCAAAGCTGCGGCCGACCCGGTCCAGCCGGCTCTCGGGCACGATCCGCGGTGCCAGCAGCAGCGCCGCGGCGCCGAT
>WQWK01000144.1 GCA_009785395.1 Conexibacteraceae bacterium | reverse complement strand
GTGGCGACGCTGCTCGACCTCGACTCGGGGCAACCGCTGGCGGTCCGCTCGATGCTCAACCGGCAGCAGCCGTTCGGCGCCGACGTGATCACGCGTGTCTCGGCGACGATGATGGAGCCGGAGGCGCTCGGCAAACTCCGTGAACGGGCCCACGAGACGTTCGCGGAGCTGACCGCCGAGGTCTGCGCGGACGCCGGCGTTGAGCCGCGTGAGGTCTACGAGATCACCGTCTGCGGCAACCAGACGATGATGCAGCTCGCGCTCGGGATCGACCCTGAACCGCTCTCGATGGCGCCGTTCATCGTGTCGTCCAACAGCTTCCCGGAGACCCGCGCCGCGGACTTCGGAGTCGCGGTCCACCCGCGGGCGCACGCGTTCGTGTTCCCGTCGCTCGGGGCCTACGTGGGCGGGGACATCGTCGCCGGCATGCTCGCGACCGGGATGACCCGCGACCAGCGGCTGCGGCTGTTCATCGACGTCGGCACCAACTCTGAGATCGCGCTCGGCTCGAGCGAGCGCGTGCTTGCCACGGCGGCGCCCGCCGGACCGGCGTTCGAGGCGGCGCAGATCAGGTGCGGCATGCGCGCTTCCGACGGCGCGATCGAGGGAGTGAAGATCGATGGCGACGAGATACGCCTGCAGGTGATCGGGGACGTCGCCCCGGTCGGGATGTGCGGCTCCGGACTCGTCGACGTCGTCTCCGAGCTCGTCCACAGTGGCCTGCTGGATCACTCGGGCAGGTTCCTGGACCCGGACGTGGCCGCCGAGACGCACCCGGTGCTCGCCGAGCGCTTCGCGACGATCGGGAAGGAGCGGATCTTCATCCTGGAGCGCCGCGGCAAGAACCCCGAGGACTGCGTCTTCATCTCTCAGCGGGATGTCCGCGAGCTGCAGTTCGCCAAGGCCTCGATCGCCACCGGCTGGCACATCCTGCTGCGAGACCTCGGGTTCGAGGAAGGCGACGTGCAGCAGGTGCTGCTCGCGGGCAGCTTCGGCGCCTACCTGACGCCGCTGAGCGCCGTGCGGATCGGCCTCGTGCCGAAGCTCGCGCTGCCGCGGATTGTCACCGCCGGCAACGTGGCCGGCGAGGGCGCGAAGATCGCGGCGCTGTCCGCGCGCGAGCGCGCGGAGGCCGACGCGATCCTGCGCGAGGTCGAGTACGTGGAGCTGTCGGGCCGCACCGACTTCAACGACCTGTTCATCGACCAGCTCGCGTTCCCCGGATGAGCGGTTCGGCCGCGTCCTCCGGCACGAGCGTCGCCGTGATCGCGTGCGGGGCGCTCGCGCTCGACGTGCGCGCGGTCGCCCGCCGGCGCGGTTGGGATGTCGACGTGCACCCGGTTCCGGCGCTGCTCCACAACCGGCCGCAGCGGATTCCGGCGGCGGTCGCGGTCGAGATTGAGCGGCTGCGCGATCGCTACGACCATGTCGTGCTGGCCTACGGCGATTGCGGCACGTACGGGGAGCTCGACGAGCTTGGTGTGCGGCGACTCGAGGGCGAGCATTGCTACGACCTGCTCGCGCGCCAGGAGGTGCGTGAGGCGCTCGCGGAACAGCCCGGCACGTACTTCCTGACCGACTTCCTCGCGCGGACGTTCGAGCACACGGTCGTTCGCGAGCTCGGGCTCGACCGTCATCCCTGGCTCGCCGAGGCCTACTTCGGCAACTACACGCGCGTGATCTGGCTTGCGCAACGGCCGACCGCGGCCACGCACGCGGCCGCGGCGCGGGCCGCGGCGCGGATCGGGCTACCGCTCGAGGTGCTGCCCGTGGGGATCGACGGGCTCGAGCAGGCCTTGGAAGCGCTGATGCAGCCGGCTCTCGCGGTCGCTTAGACCCGTCTGGCACCCAATCGGCCGGCGCCGCTTTAACAACTCGGTAACAGTCGGTAACGAGATGGTCACAACTTGTCTGTACAAGTTGCGTAGCTTCACGTTCTAACCAGGCGGGTCTGGCCGCGAGTCTGCGGCTCTACGCTGCCCGAGCACATCAACACCCCCTCCATCAGGAGCAACATGTTCATTCGTAACCGACGCGCGCTTGCGCTCTCCGGCGTCACCGCTGCGGCTGCTGCTGCTGCCGTTGGCATCAGCTCGGTTGGCACCGCCGGCGCCGCCACCAACTGGTCCACCGCCACGTCAGCCACTGCCGGCGGCGGTCTTGCGGCCCTCGTCTCGGCCGCCAAGGCCGAGGGCAAGCTCAACGTGATCACCCTGCCGAGCAACTGGGCCAACTACGGCACGATCATGAAGCAGTTCTCGAAGCAGTACGGCATCAAGATCACCGACGCGATCCCGTCCGGCTCATCGGCCCAGGAGATCGAGGCGATCGAGCACGACAAGGGCCGCAGCGACGCGCCTGACGTCGTCGACATCGGCCAGAGCTTCACGGCTCCGCAGTACCAGAAGCTGTTCGCCGACTACAAGGTCTCGACCTGGAAGAGCATCCCGGCGACGAACAAGGCCGCCAACGGCTCCTACGTCAACGATTACGGCGGGTACGTCTCGTTCGGCTGCTTCAAGAAGCTCGTCAAGCACTGCCCGACGAGCTGGTCGCAGCTGACCAACAAGGCCTACGCCAAGGACATCACCCTCAACGGCATCCCGGGTCAGGCCGGCGCCGCCACCGGTGCCGTCTGGGCCGCCGCGCTGAACAATGGCGGCAGCCTCAACAACGTCACGCCCGGCCTCAACTTCTTCGCGAAGCTCTCGAAGGACGGCAACTTCAACAACAACGACTGCGACAGCTCGGCTGAGATCGAGGCGGGCGCCTGCCCGATCGTGATCAACTGGGACTTCCTGAACATCGCGGGAGCGTGGGGCCTTCCGGCATCGCAGTGGACCGTGAACGTGCCCAAGGGCACGCCGTTCGCCGAGTACTACAACCAGGCGATCAGCGCGAGCGCTCCGGATCCCGCCGCGGCGCGTCTGTGGGAGGAGTTCCTGTACTCAGCACAGGGTCAGAACGACTTCCTGAAGGGCCACGCGCGTCCGGTCGAGCTGGCTGCGATGACCGCCAACCACACGATCGACACGGCCGCGCTCAAGCAGCTGCCGAAGACCTCGGGCACCGTCAAGCAGATGCCGACGGTGGCTCAGGCCAACGCAGCCGCGACCGTGCTCGCCACCAAGTGGGGCAGCTCGATCCTCTAGACGGACGACAGTCACCGTCTAAGCAATCAGAGCCATCTCCACTTCGCAGATAGCTCCCGCGGTCACAGGTCCCGCGGCGCCACGGCGCCGCGGGACCTCCCGCCTGCGCCTGCGGCGCGGGTCGCTGACCTGGATGGGCATGCTGCCCTTCCTGATCTTCGTCGCGGCCTTCCTGGGCGGGCCGCTCTACGTGGTCGTCCACGGGGCGTTCACGACCGAGTCCAACCAGCTCACGCTCAGCAACTTCCAGCAGGTCTTCAGTCAGCCGCAGTACACACAGGCGCTGAAGAACAGCCTCATCCTGGCGCTCTGGACCGCCGCCGGGCCGGCGCTCTTCGGACTCTGGTTCGCCGCCGCTGTCGTCAGCGGCAACCCGCGCGGCCTGCTGCGCCGCGTCGTGTCGAGCGCCTCCGGCGTGCTCGCCTACTTCGCCGGCCTGCCGCTCGCGTTCGTCTGGATCGCGACCATCGGCCCGCTCGGCGTGGTCACGGTGCTCCTCAAGGACCTTTTCGGTTTCAACCTCACCGATCACTTCAGCTTCTCCTCGATCGCCGGCGTCGGGCTCGCCTACTTCTACTTCCAGATCCCGTTGATGATCATCTTCATCTCACCCGCGATCGAGGGGCTGCGGCCGGAGTGGGACGAGGCGGCGCGCAACCTCGGCGCGAGCCGTCTTCAGTACCTGCGCCTGGTCGTGTTCCCGGTGCTGGCGCCGTCCGTGATCGGCGCCACGCTGATGCTGTTCGGCAGCGCCTTCTCCGCCTTCGCCACCGCGCTGGCGCTCGATGGCGGCACGCTCGTGATCGTTCCCGGCCGCATCAACCTCGCGCTCTCGAACAACGTGCTGCCGGGCCAGGACCGGATCGCGATGGCGCTCGGCGCCGAGATGATCGGCGTCGTGCTGATCGTGATGATCGGCTACTGGCTCGTGCAGCGGCGAGCCGGAAGGTGGCTGGTCAAGTGAGCTTCGCCGGAGAGACCGTCGCCGCCCGTGAGATCGACTTTCTGACGAAGCCGGCGCCCAAGCAGCCGCGCCGGCGGTTCATGAGCAAGCGCCCGCGGGCGTGGCGGGTCACGATCCTGGTGCTCGGCGGGCTCTTCTACCTGGTGCCGCTGCTCTCCAGCATCAAGTTCAGCCTGATCGACGCCTCCGGCCGTTACAGCTTCAGCAACTACACGGCGATCGTCAGCAGCTCGGCGCTGCGCGGCGCGCTGATCCTGTCGCTGGAGATCTCGGCGGTCACGGCCGTGCTGGTGATCCTGCTGGTGCTGCCGACCGCGGTGCTCGTCCGGCTGAAGCTGCCGAAGTGGACGATCGTGATGGAGGTGATCACGATCCTGCCGATCGTGGTGCCGCCGATCGTGCTCGCCGCCGGGCTCTCCGACATGCAGGCCAACGCGCCGCTGTGGATGGTGAAGCTCTTCTTCAACCATCCGCTCACATGCCTGGCGCCGATCTACACGGTGATGGCGATGCCGCTGGTGTACCGCTCGGTCGACAACGGCCTGCGCGCGATCGACCTGCACACGCTGGTCGACGCCTCGCGCAGCCTCGGCTCCGGCTGGACCAGCACGCTGCTGCGTGTGATCCTCCCGAACGTCCAGACCGCTGTCCTCGGCGGCATGTTCCTGACGATCGCGATGGTGCTCGGCGAGGTCGTGATCGCGTCGACGATGCTCTACAACACCTTCCCCAACCAGATGATCCTGACGGCGCAGCAGGACAATGCGCCGGGCATCTCCGTCGCGGAGACGCTCGTGGCCCTGCTCTTCACCTTCCTGCTGCTGTTCTCCCTTACCTTCCTCTCCCGCCGTCGCGGGCTCAAGTGACACCTCACATACATGACCACTGAAAGCGTGCAATCCACCCCTGAAGTCGACAGCGCCGTCGCCGCGGCCGTCGCCCACAACAGTGCCGACGTCAAGTTCAGCGGCGTCGAGCGCCAGTTCGGCGACGTGATGGCCCTTGCCGGGCTCGACCTGGAGATCGCCGCCGGCGAGCTGATCGCCCTGCTGGGGCCGTCCGGCTGCGGCAAGACCACGGCCCTGCGGCTGCTGGGCGGCTTCGACCAGCCGACGGCGGGCACCATCACCGTCGGCGGCCGCGACGTGACTCGCGTGCCCGCGAACAAACGGGACATGGGGATGGTCTTCCAGGCCTACAGCCTGTTCCCGAACATGAACGTGCGTGAGAACGTCGCCTTCGGCCTGCGGATGCGCCGTCAGAGCAAGTCCTCGAGGCTGGATCGCGCCGAGCAGCTGCTGGCGCTCGTCGGCCTCGAGCACACCGCCGACCGCTACCCGCACCAGCTCTCGGGCGGTCAGCAGCAGCGTGTGGCGATCGCCCGCGCGCTCGCGATCGAGCCGACCGTGCTGCTGCTCGACGAGCCCCTGTCCGCGCTCGACGCGCGCGTCCGTACGCAGCTGCGCGCCGAGATCCGCAACCTCCAGCTGCGGCTCGGGATCACGACGCTGTTCGTCACCCACGACCAGTCCGAGGCGCTCTCGATCGCTGATCGCGTCGGCGTCATGCAGGCCGGCCGGCTCGAGCAGCTCGACACCCCT
>WQWK01000143.1 GCA_009785395.1 Conexibacteraceae bacterium | reverse complement strand
GCGATCATCGGCACCGAGGCGATCCGCCGCGGCTGGCGTCTGCGACCGCACCGGGTCCGAGTGCGCGCGGGGCGCCCGCTGCGCTTCCTGCACGTGGATGTCGCCACCCCGGCTGGGGCGGGCGGCGTGACCGGGCACGTGTGGGCGCGCGTGAAGCTGCAGTGGGCGTGGCTCGGCGGCGATGTCGAGCCCGAACGCGAGCCCGAGCCCGCGCGTGAGACCGCGCGAGCCGCCTGAGTGGCGGCGGCTCGCATGAGGTGTACAGGTAGGCTCTCCGTGCAGTGGACACCGACACGCCGATGGACAAGGACGAGCTGGACAGACGCTTCAGCGAGCTCTACCGCGCGCACCTGCGCGACGTGTACTCCTACAGCTTCTACCGGGTCGGCAACCATCACGACGCCGAGGACCTCACCGAGCAGACGTTCCTGCAGGCCTACCGGCACTTCGAGCGGGCGCTGCGCGAGTCCAACGGACGACCGCTGCGTCCATGGCTCATCCGCATCGCACACAACCTCGCGGCCAACTTCTATCGCGACCGCTCGCGCAAGCCGGAGTCCGCGATCGAGGACGCGGGCATGATCTCTACCCTGCATACGACCGAGTCGCTCGTCGAGGGGCGCGAGGAGCTGAAGAGCATCATCGACGGCGTCCAGCAGCTCCCCGACGATCGGCGCGAGGCGCTGATCATGCGCTTCGCGCTCGGAATGGACAACCGTGAGATCGCGCGGGCGCTGGGCCGCTCCGACGGGGCGACGAAGGTGCTGCTGCACCGCGCGATCCGGCAATTGGAGGGAATCGTCGGCAAAGCCGAGGAGAATGGTTCAGGACCGATGAGCGCGAACGATCAGACGAGCGAGCGATGACCGCGAACGATCACACGAGCGAGCGATGACCGCGAACGTCGAGGCACTGCTGCGTGAGGCGCTGACACCGGTCGAGCCGCCGATGCAGTTCTCCGAGAAGTTCGAGTCGACCCTCACGGTGCTGACCGAGGCTGCCCAGGAGGAGCTCGACAGCTGGGAGCTGGCGGCGATGCGGGATCCGCGCAACTGGGTGCGTCCGGCGGTCGCGGTGACGGTCACCGTCACCGCCGGAACGGCGCTGGTGGCGCTGCGTGTGCGCGCCCGGCAGAAGTCGCGCCGTGGTCAGAGCTCCACCCTGATCGAATACGCGGAGCGCACGCTGCACGACATCGCCGAGGAAGCGCGGCGGGTCCTCCCGGACCGTTAGACCGTCTCACCGTGCCGGCCTGCTACCGCCACCCCTCGCGCGAGACCGGCGTCTCGTGCTCGAACTGCGGACGTCCGATCTGTCCAGACTGCATGACGCCGACCTCGGTTGGGATGCGCTGCCCGGAGTGCGCGGGCGAGCGCACCAAGGTCCGGCGGATCCACGGCCGCGGCGCCAGCGCGAGCTTCGCGCGACCGGCGACGCTGACGGATCCGCGAACCTGGTCGGTGACGAACACGCTGATCGTCATCAACGTGATCGTGTTCCTATGGGAGGTTGGGGCCGGCTACCCGATCGGGGGAAGCAACTCGCTGGCTGCCTGGCCGCTCGAGCATGGGGTGCTCTACGGCCCATTGATGAGCCACGGCTCCCACGAGTACTGGCGGCTGCTGACCTCCGGCTTCCTGCACGCGAGCATCATCCACATTGGCTTCAACATGCTCTCGCTGTGGTTCGTCGGCCGCTCACTGGAGCCGGCGATCGGCAAGCTCTACTTCGCGGCGATCTACTTCACGGCGCTGCTGGCGGGCTCGTTCGGTGCGCTGCTGTTCACCCCGATAGCGCCGACGCTTGGTGCGTCCGGCGTGATCTTCGGGATCTTCGGCGCGCTGATCATGGTCGCCCGCGCGCGCCGGATCCCGCTGTGGCAGTCGGGTCTGCTGCCGATCCTGCTGTTCAACTTCATCTACACGCTGACGGTCGCCGGCGTGTCGATCGGCGGTCACGTCGGCGGGGTGCTGTCGGGCTTCATCACGGGCTGGCTCGTGACCGAGTACGGCGAGAAGCGCAACCAGCGCGCGGTCGTGCTGGGCGGCTGCCTGCTGATCGCGGTGGTCAGCGTTGTGGGCGGCATCGCCGTCGCCGGCAGTCACGGGCTGCTGCCGAACGGCTCGACGATCTAAGGGAGGCGCTTGCGCCGTGGTCGTGGCCAGCGGGCCACGACCACGGGATCACAGCTCCACGGTCAGCGCCTTGGCCGCCAGCTCCGGGTCGATCTCGACGCGCTCCGGGTGGATGATGTGCGCCAGCAACTCGAGCCCGTCGATGATGCGCGGCCCCGGACGCGAGAAGTACGAGGCGGCGTCGACGGCGACGATCTCACCCGCGCCGAGCGTGGCGAGCTCGTCACGGTGCATCTCGGCTTCGCGGTGGGCGATCTCCGCGTCGTAGCCGCACGGCATCACGATCACGATGTCCGGCTCAGAGGCGGCGATCAGCTCCCAGCTCTGCTCTTCCGAGCTTTCCCCGGCGAAGCCGAGCACGTCCTCGCCGCCGGCGAACTCGATCAGCTGTGGGGTCCAGTGGCCGGCGGCGTAGGGTGGGTCGAGCCACTCGAGCGCGACCACGCGCGGGCGTCTGGCGCTGCGTACGGCCAGGCGGATGCGGTCGATCCGGTCCGAGGCCTCGCGGATCAGGTCGACGGCCGCGTCCTTGGTGTCTGTGGCCTGTGCGATCGTTCGGGCATCGCCGAGAACCTCTCCGACCGTGTGCGGGTCCAGCGCGATCACCATCGGCTGGCTGTCGATCTCCTCCGCGACCGCGCGGACGTCGTCGTAGGACACCGCGCAGACCTTGCAGAGGGCCTGCGTGACGATCAGGTCGGGCCGCAGCTCATGCAGCCTTTCGGTGTCGAGCTCGTAGATCGACTCACCGGCCAGCGTGCGCTCCTTGACGGCGGCATCGACCTCGGCGGGCGTCAGGCCCTCCGGCAGCCTGTCGCGGGTCACCCGCGGCAGCGTCGTGGCGAGCGGCGGATAGTCGCACTCATGGGTGACGGCGACGACGTCATCGCCGAGACCGAGCGCGAACAGCATTTCAGTCGCGGACGGGACGAGGCTTACGATTCGCATACGGGAGCAACGATATGACAAAGCCAGTGCTCACAGACGACGAGGTCACCGCGCGGCTGGCCGCGAGCGACTGGACGCGCGCGGGCGACACGATCGTGCGGGAGCTCGAGTTCCGGGACTTCGCCGACGTGATCCGCTTCGTGAATCGCGTGGCAGAGGTGGCCGAGACTTACAACCACCATCCCGATATGCTCGTGCACGGGTGGAACAAGCTGCAGCTCATCCTCACCAACCATGCGGCCGGTGGGCTGACGGAGCTCGACTTCGAGATGGCCGCTCGCTTCGACGCGCTGCTCGGAGACGCGTAGCGACTGCATGAACGCCGACCCCGGTCGAAGTCCCCGGTCACAGCCTGTGTTCGCCACGCGAGCACGTGAGGCTCAGCTGCCTTGAGAGCGCTGCTGATAATCCTCACGGTGCTGCTCGTGCTGGTGAACGCGTTCTTCGTGGTCGCCGAGTACGCGCTCGTGCGCTCACGCCGGACGCGCCTGCAGGAGATGGCGGAAGACGGCTCCCGGGGAGCGCGACTCGCGCTCCACCAGTCGGATGAGATCGGCGACTACATCTCGGCCTGCCAGGTCGGGATCACGATGGCCTCGATCGCCATCGGTGCGCTGGGCGAGCCGGCGATCGCGCACGCGCTGGAGCCGATCTTCGGGCGCGGCAGCACCGCACATCAGGTCGCCGTGATCGTCTCCGTGGTGATCGCCTATGTGCTGATCACCTTCTTCCAGAGCACCGTCGGCGAGATCGTCCCGAAGCTCTACACGATCCAGCATGCCGAGCAGATGGCCCGCCGGGTCGCGCCGGTGATGCAGTTCTTCCTCACGATCTTCAGACCGTTGATCTTCGCGCTGAACGCGTCATCGGAGTGGATGCTGCGGCGGCTCGGAGTCGACCCCGACGCCGTGCCCGAACACGGCACGCCGGATGAGATCAAGCGCATCATCGCCGAGTCGGAGACGAGCGGCCACATCGACGAGGGCGAGGCCGACATGTTGGAGGGCGTCTTCCATCTGCACGAGCAGGAGGCGCGCCAGGTGATGACCCCGATCCCCGCGGTCGTGACGGTGGATGTGGTCGAAACGGTCGGCGACGCGCTGCGGCGGGCGGTGGCCACCGGGCACTCGCGCCTCGTCGTGATCGAGGACGAGGATCAGGATCGCGTGCGCGGAATCGTGCACGTCAACCAGCTGGTCAAGCTGCTGATGGAGGGCGGCGAGCAGGCGAGCTTCGAGTCGCTGGTGCGCGAGGCGCCGATCTTCCCGGAGACGAAGCCGCTCGATGACCTGCTTGCGGACCTGCAGCGCGAGCGCACGGAGATGGGGGTTGTGATCGACGAGTACGGTCGCACGGCCGGGATCGTCACGATCGAGGACATCATCGAGGAGGTCGTGGGCGAGATCGCCGATGAAACCGATCCCGCCGGCGGTGCGATCAGAAGGCTCGCGAACGGGGACTGGTTCGTGCGCGGCCACGTCGCCGTCAGCGACCTCGAGGACTACGGGCTCGAGCTGCCCGTCGACACCGACGCCTACAACTCGGTCGGCGGTTTCGTCTTCGCCGAGCTGGGCCGGCTGCCGAAGCGCGGCGACACGATCCAGGCCAACGGCTACTCCATCAGGGTCGAGTCGGTGCGCCAGAACCGGATCGAGGCGGTGCGCATCCGTGAGCGCCACTGAGGGCCTCTCGGGACAAGGTGCCCGGTGCGCTCGCGCCAGCGTTGAGAACCGCCGCGCATCGAATCGTTTCGAAAACTGACTGTTGCTCTGTGGCGGGCCGGCTGAGGCTCCTGATCCTCGCGACATAAGTTACAATTCGCGAATCGCAACACCGGTGGGCGCCGTCCTGAGAGCGGGCGCCCCGCAGATTTTCCGGTGGTTGAGAGGAGAGAGATGAAGCCGGCCCTCGGGCCGGCTTCAGCATTTCCGGAGTGGAGCCGTGGATCGGGTGAAATCCCCTGTAAACACGCCACTTTATGGTGGCACTCCGGCGGGGTGGCAGCGGCGCCCGCGGAGGTGTCCGTTAAAGGAAGCCGGCCCGCTTCTGGTGCGGGCCGGCTTCGCGCTTCTGGGGAGGAGGTGCTGCTATGAGGTACGTCGCGCCATCAAAGATGCTCCGCAGACATGAATCTAGATTAAATTCATGTTAGGGATACATGTAGAAACCGCGACCAACCTTCTTTCCCAGGGCGCCCTCGGCGATCCGTTCCTGGATCCCGGCGGGCGTATCAAGCCCGATCGAGTCGCCGATCGCCTTGGCCACATCGAGCCCGACGAAGTCCAGCAAAGCGAGCGGTCCCATCGGCAGGCCGGCACCCAGCGTCATGCAGACATCGACCTGCTGGGGTTCCAGCTGGTGTGCGCTCATGAAGGTCACCGCGTCGAACAGATAGGGGAACAGCAGCCGGTTGACGACGAAGCCGGGCGTGTCGGGAACCTCGACCGCTGTCTTGCCGAGCGTCTCGCATAGCGCCAGCGTGCGCGCGCGGGTGCCGGCGCTCGCCGGCGGCGGGAACACGACCTCGACAAGCTCCATGCGCGGAACCGGGTTGAACACGTGCAGGCCAGCGAAGCGCTCGGGCACCCCGCTGTCCTGCGCCAGGCCGGCGACTGAGAGCGAGGAGGTCGTGGTGGCGACGATGATCCCG
>WQWK01000142.1 GCA_009785395.1 Conexibacteraceae bacterium | reverse complement strand
CCATTGGCCCGCCAGCAGTCGCGAGAGCAGGTTCACGGCCATGCTTCCCAGCTCCTTGAGCGGCTGCCTGACGGTCGTCAGCGGGGGATAGGCGATCTCGGCTTCGATCGTGTCGTCGAAGCCGACGACCGAGAGGTCCTCGGGTACGCGCAGTCCGCGGGCGCGGGCGGCCTGCAGGGTGCCGACGGCCATGCTGTCGTTGAAGGCCAGAATCGCGGTGGGGGCCTCGGGCAGGTCCAGCAGCCGCTCAGCCCCTGCCGCACCGCCGCCGGCGAGGAAGTCCCCCTCGACCTCCAGCGCTGCGTCGGGTATGACGCCCGCGGCGACCAGCGCCGCGTGGTAGCCCATCAGCCGCCGCTGGCTGGCAAGCACGCCGGCCGGCCCGGTGACCACTCCGATGCGGCGATGCCCGAGCTCCAACAGGTGCGTGGTCGCCTGGTGCGCCCCGGAGGTGTTGGCGGTCGAGATCACCGGGATGTCCTCGTCGAGCTCGTGCAGGGGGTCGACCACGACGAACGGAAAGCCCTGCCGCTTCAGTGCTCGCAGCTCCTCGGGCGACTCCTCCGGCATCACGAGCACGGCCCCGTCGGTCTCCTCGCGCACGAGTTCCTCGATCAACGAGATCTCGTTCCGGTGCTGGTGTCCCGTCGGGCACACGAGGGCGCGCATGTCTCGCTCGGCGAGCGCCTCGACCGCGCCCCCGAGGATGTTGGCGAAGAACGCCGGGCTCGCGTACGGCATCGTCACACCGACGATCCCTGTCCAGCGCGCTCCATCTCCGGGGCCTGGGTGCGCGCGGGCCGCCCCCGAGCGGGTCTCGTAGCCGTGGGCTCGTGCCACACGCTGGACGGCGAGTCGCGTGTCGCTGGCCACATCACCGCGCCCGTTCAGCGCGCGGGATGCGGTGGCGACGGAGACCCCCGCGAGCTCCGCCACCTCGCGGATGGTCATGCGGCTCCTCGCCGGAGCGGGAGCGGCCGCATCGAGCTGCGGCTGGTCAGCGGCTTCCTCGGATGGCACAGCATCATTCAACCAAGTGAGCCCCTGTGGCTGATAGGGTGGGGCTGCAAACGATTGCAACGGAAGGCGGAGGGATGGGTCCGGGCAGATTGGTCTGGGGAGCGTTCATCGGCGGCGAGTTCGTCGATGCCGCGGGCGCGGCGACCTTTGAGGTGCTCGAGCCGGCGACGGCCCAGTCGCTGGCCGGCGTGGTGGCGGCGACGGACGCGGTCGTCGATCTGGCGGTGCTCGATGCCCGGCGCGCGTATGAGGAGACCTGGGGAACGATGGCGCCGAAGGAGCGGGGCGAGTTGATGCGCCAGGTCGCGGCGCGCATCCGTGACCACGCGGACGAGCTCGCCGAGCTGTGCGCGCGCGAGGTCGGCAAGCCCAAGCGAGACGCCCTCAACGTGGATGTCCGCTCCTGCCACTCGAGCTTCGACTATTACGCCGGCCTCACCGAGTCGATGCACGGTGAGATCCTGAATCAGGGGGCGATCGAGGCACGGGTCGTCTACGAGCCCTACGGCGTCGTCGCTGCGATCCTGCCGTTCAACTGGCCGCCGATCCACTTTTCGAAGAAGTGCGCGCCCGCGCTCGCCGTGGGTAACACGGTCGTCATCAAGCCCGGCGAGCAGGCGCCGCTCACCGTCCTGCGACTGGTGGAGATCGCGAACGAGGTGCTGCCGCCCGGTGTCATCAACGCCGTCAGCGGGATCGGCGCCGGGCCGGCGCTCGCGTCTCACCCGAAGGTCGAGCGCATCTCCTTCACGGGCGCCACCGCGACCGGGCGCAAGGTGATGGAGACCGCCGCCAGGAACCTCACGTACGTGACACTCGAGCTCGGCGGCAAGAACGCGCTGCTGGTGCTCGACGATGCCGACGTGACCGATGCGGTGCGGATCGCGATCGAGGGCATGTTCTACAACCAGGGGGAGGCGTGCACGTCCACCTCGCGGATTCTCGTCCACTCATCCCTGTATGACGAGTTCAGTCAGGCGTTCGTGGCGGCGACCGCGCGCCTCGTGGTTGGTGACCCGCTCGAGGCCGACACCGACATCGGGCCGCTGGTTGACGAGCGCCAGCAGCTCAAGGTGAAGGAGTACGTCAGGCTCGGTGTCGAGCAGGGCGCCACTTTGCTGTACGAAGGTGAAGTTCCGGACGCTGCCGGCCTCGCCGGCGGTTTCTACGTGGCACCGACCGTCTTCGGCGATGTCACACCTGAGATGACGATCGCGCAGGAGGAGATCTTCGGCCCGGTCGCCAGCCTGATGCGATTCGAGGACGACGATCAGGCGGTCGCCATCGCCAACGGGACCAGCTACGGGCTGACCGCCGCGATCTGCACGCGCGACGAGTCACGTGCGGGCCGGCTCGCGGCCCGGCTCGAGGCGGGGATGGTGTTCGTCAACAACTACACGCGCAGGAACTTCATCGGCTCGCCGTTCGGCGGGGTGAAGGGGAGCGGGTACGGCCGCGAATATGCGGCCGAGACGCTGAGTGAGTTCGTCCGGGCCAAGAACGTCCGCTATCCGTCCGGCCGCGGGGTGATTCCGACGTGGCCGCCCCCGGCGGCCTGACAAGGGCGGCGGTCACCGCTGCGCGGGCCGATGAGAACTCGCAAAGATGCCTGACACCCAGCTCGATACCGCCATCCGCAACTGGCAGGCCCGGATGGTCGCCAACGGCGTCGACGTCAACGATTACCAGCGTGTCGCCGGATCGGTCGACACCTGGGAGGACTGGCTGCCCGCCTGGGAAGGCCTCGGTGACCGCCTCGCCTCGGAGGCCGCCGACGCCGAGCGCGCAGGGCGGAAGGAGACGGCGGGCGAGCTGTGGCGGCGGGCGGCGAGTGCCTACCACTTCGGCAAGTTCGTCTGGGTGGTCGACATCGAGCTCCATGGGCGCGCGGGCCGCAAGGCGGCCGACGCGCTGAGCAACGCATTGCGCCTGCTGGACCCGTCGGCGCAGCGGCTCGAGATCCCGTTCGACGGCGCGAGCATGGTGGCGATCTACCGCCGGCCGGCCGGTGGTGCCCCCGGTTCGCTGCTGCCGCCGCCGCGCCAGCGGGCGCAGCGGCGGCCACTGCCGCTTGTCGTGATCATCCCGGGGCTGGACTCGACCAAGGAGGAGTTCTACGAGACGGAGGCCGTCCTGCATCAGCGCGGGATGGCGACCCTGACGCTCGAGGGCCCGGGTCAGGGGGAGACCGGCCTGGCGCTGCCGCTCAGGCACGATTACGAGGTACCGGTCGGGGTCGCGCTCGACTTCATCCGGGACGTGGATACGGTCGACCACGAGCGCATCGGATTGCTCGGGGTGAGTCTCGGCGGGTACTACGCGCCCAGGGTCGCCGCGTTCGAGCCGCGCGTCAGGGCCGTGGCGGCGGTCAGCGGTCCGTTCAACTTCGGCGCGTGCTGGGACGACCTGCCCCAGATGACGCGTGAGACCTTCCAGCACACGTCGCTGGCCAGGGACCCGGACGACGCGCGGCGGCGAGCCTCCGAGCTGGACCTGGCAGGTGTCGCGGTGCGCATCGAGCAGCCGCTGCTGGTCATGACCGGGGACCGCGACCGCATCATCCCCTGGGAGCAGACCAAGCGGATCGCCGACGAGGCGCAGAACGCCACCTGGAAGCTCTACGCGGGCGGCACGCACGTCGTCAACAACATGCCCTATCTGTACCGGAACCTCGCGGCCGACTGGCTGCGTGAGCGGCTGACCGCCTGAGCGGTCGGCCGCGTGAGCAGCGCGCACAGCAGCGTCAGCGTCACCACGGCGACCGCCTCGGACGCGATCGCGACGACCACGACCGGGCGGTAGCCGTACTCCATGAAGCCGAACAGCGGCTCGCTCTCGGAGACGAACAGGGCGGCGAGCGAGCTCGCGGCCAGACCCGCCCCGGCCGCGCCGGCCAGCGCCAGCGCCCAGCCGCCGGCGACGCGCCGCGGCAGCGTCAGCAGCATCACACCCAGGGCGGTGGCGCCGATGCCGTTCAGCAGGAACAGCCACCCGATCGTCGGAATCGCCGAGTAGCCGTCGGCGTAGTACTCGTACAGATGGTCGGCGGCGATCACGAACAGGGACAGCGCGCCGACGGCACGCAGGACAGGGACGGTTCTTTGCATCGGTCTCGGGCTCCTCTCTACTACGCCGTGTAGGAGAGAGTCTACTACACAGCGTAGTAGTCGGCCCGGACCGCGACCTTTTCTGCGGCCGCTTGACCGGCGGGATAGGGTCGCAGCATCAGCATCCGAATACTTTCTGGAACGGAGGCAGGAATGTCGTTAACCCCACGGAGGGTTGTGTCGCTGGCAGGCGCTGTAGCGATCGGAGTCGCATCGCTCGCCGGCTCCGCATCGGCAGCCGGCTCGACCGCACACGCGAGCCGGCAGGCCGCACAGGCGAGCCAGCAGAAGCCGAGCTTCTCCAAGCTGACCCCGGCGCAGATCAAGGCGCGCGTCGCCGGTAAGGATGAGTCGGTCATCGTCGTCTTCAACGACCAGCTCAAGAACCTGCCGGCGACCAGGGCGCACCGGGAGGCGCGTGCCGACGCGGCCGCCACACTGCAGGCGCCGCTGGTCAGCCAGCTCAAGCAGGTCGGCGCGACAGGCATCAAGCAGCTGTCACTGCTCGACGCCGTCGCTGCCAAGATGCCGGCCGCCGAAGCCCAGGCGCTCAGCAAGGCGCCGGGCGTGGAGAAGGTCGTCCCCAACGGGATGATCGTGATCGGTGGCGGCGCGCTGAACACCCCGACGGTGTCCAGCTCCCAGGTGCAGAGCGCGAACGTGCCGGCGGTTGCGTCGGACGGACAGCATCTGTGCAACGCGAATCCGAACAGGCCGCTGATTGAGCCCGAGGCGCTCGCGAGCATCCACGACGCGTCCAACAACCCCAACGCCCCTGGTGAAGCGGCGAGCATCGCCACCGGCCAGGGCGTGATCGTCGGCAACGTCGAGGCCGACGACCTGGCGGGCAACCCGAACATGATCCGGCCCAACGGCCAGCCCGTGATCATCGACGCGCCCGATCCGACCCAGAACACCTACAGCGACGAGTTCAACGGCGACGACTCGACGATCGCCGCGCAGGGCACGGTCACCTACTCGTACGCATCGCAGCTGCCGTTCTCGAACCTGCCCGCGAACTGCACCTTCCGCATCGTCGGTGACGCTCCGGGCGCCTCGCTCGTGACCACCGGTTACTTCAGCGACACCAACTCGCTGGGGCAGATCGTGGCGCCCGAGTCGGCGGTCATCGCCGGCCTGCAGAGCGCAGTCAGCGCGGGTGCCAACGTCGTGTCCGAGTCCTACGGGTACGGCGCGCTCCCCGGCGCCAACGATGACCTGCTCGCGCCCACCAACGACGCGATGGTCGCGGCCGGTGTCGTCGTTGTCGAGAGCGCCGGTGACAGCGGCTCGTCGGGCACGGTCGAGGCCCCGGCCGATGACCCCAACGTCATCGACGTCGGCGGGACCAACGACCTCAGGCTGCTCGCCCAGACCTACGGATACACCAAGGGCTGGGAGGACGACAACATGACGACCCTTTCCTCGGGCGGCACCGCGCCGGACGGCGCCGTGGTCGACCTCGTCGCGCCCGGATTCGGGGCGCTGGCGGCGGTCGGCGTCGGCCAGGATCCACCGCTTCCCACCGAGGCGTTCGGCGGCACGAGCGAGTCGGCCCCGTTCGTCTCCGGCGCGGCCGCGGACGTGATTCAGGCCTACCGTGACACCCACGGCGGCACCACCCCGACCCCCGCGATGG
>WQWK01000141.1 GCA_009785395.1 Conexibacteraceae bacterium | reverse complement strand
GCGGAGGTCCAGCTCACGGGGTACGAGCACCGCTTCTGACGCCTGAGTTCCGGCTGCGCCAATAGCCGCGCGCCACGATGACATCGAGCCGAGACCAGACGAGGTCGAACCAGACTCCGCCTCGCCGCCTCAGGCCACCGCTCTGAGCCAGTGCAGGCGACAGCTCTGGATCCAGCAATCTGCCCACGCCTCAGTCCCGATCGCTTAGGATCGCGGGGCCAGCCAAAACCGGTGCCGTCTCTCCGTGCACGATCAGGACTTTTCCGGAGGAGAAGTGCCAATGCCCGCCACCAAGAAGCCCGCCGCCCGCAGCGCCGAGCCCGCCGCCCGCAGCGCCGCCTCCAAGGTGTTCAGTGCCGAAGAGAAGGCGGCCATGAAGGAACTGGTCAAGGAGCGAAAGGCAGCTGGGAACAAGGCCGCGGAGGAGGCTGCCTGCCTGGCCAAGATCGCCGAGATGCCACCGTCGGATCGCAAGATGGCCAGCAAGCTTCACAAGCTGATCGCGTCGACCGCACCCCAGCTTGCGCCCAAGACCTGGTACGGGATGCCCGCCTACGCCAAGGACGGCAATGTTCTCTGCTTCTTCCAGAGCGGCGCGAAATTCAAGGCGCGGTACGCCACGCTCGGGTTCACCGACAAGGCCAACCTCGACGCTGGTGAGATGTGGCCGACCACCTACGCGCTCAGGTCGTTGACGACCGCCGACGAGGCGAAGATCGCCAAGCTTCTGAAGAAGGCGGTCACCTGAGGCGTGCACGACCTCGTCATCGACATCGACAACACACCCGGCGCGCTTGCCGATGTGGCGGCGGCGATCAGCGACGCCGGCGTCAACATCGCTGCGGCCACATGCCTCGGATCCGCCGAGCGGGCCGAGCTGCACATCCTCGTCCCGCACGCAGAGGCGGTCCGGCACGCACTAGGCATCTCCCAGCTCGCTGTCAGCCGTGAGCACGAGGTTGCCGTGGTCGACGTCACGGACCGCCCAGGGGTCCTGGCGGATGTCACCCGCAAGGTTGCCGCGGCGGGCGTGAACCTCGACCTCGTTTACATCGCTACCGGGAACCGGCTCGTCCTCGGCGCAGCCGACATGGATGGGTTGCGGGCAGCGCTCGCTTAGCCCTGGCTCGAGCCACTCCTTATTGGCGCTCAGGCCCGCTGACCGGCCAGGCGACTCCACAGCGGCGAGTAGATGACGATGCACCGCGCCGCCTGGAGCGCGTCCTGCCAGCCGATCTTCTTGCCCTCGGCGTAGGTGCGGCCGTGGTAGCTGATCCCGACCTCATAGATGCGCCAGCCGCCGCGCGCGACCTTGGCCGTGACCTCCGGCTCGAAGCCGAAGCGGTCCTCCCGTAGGTCGATGGACTGGATCACCTCGCGGCGGAACACCTTGAAGCAGGACTCCATGTCGGTGAGGTTCAGGTTGGTGAACACGTTGGAGACCAGCGTCAGCAGCTTGTTGCCGACGGAGTGCCAGAAGTAGAGGACGCGCCGCGGCCGGTCCGTGAGGAAGCGGGAGCCGAACACGACGTCGGCGTTTCCTGACAGCAGCGGCTGCAGCAGCTGACCGTACTCGGACGGGTCATACTCCAGGTCGGCGTCCTGGACGATCACGTAGTCAGCCGTCACCTCCGCGAAACCGCGCCTGAGCGCCGCGCCCTTCCCGGCGTTGCGCGGCTGCTGCAGGAGCCTGAGGCGCGGATCGGCGATCGAGCGGATCGCCGGGAGCGTCGCGTCGGTCGAGCCGTCGTCGACGACGATCACCTCGGCCACGAACGGCGACGCGAGCACACGCCCCAGCAGTTCACCGACCGTCTGCTCCTCGTTGAAGCACGGGACGACGACAGATAGGCACGGGGCCGCCTCCGCGGGGAAGCTCATGCGCGCGACCCGCCACGAAGCCAGGTGCTCGTGATGTGATACACGGCCACGCCGCCCACAGTAGCGGTGGGGTGCAGCCCGGCAGCCCGCAGCACGGGCGACCAGCGGTGGATGTCAGCGCGCTGGACGATGATGTCCGAGACGTGCCGGTCGGCGACGAATCCCCGCAGCAGGTAGGCGTTCTTCACGACCGGGTGGTTTGACCACAGGTCGTTGGTGAGCGGGCTCCTCCAGGCCGGCGGTATCACCGTTGTGAAATACCCGCTCGCGAGGTTGAAGTACATGTGCGTCTCGGCCTGCCACAGCGGGCTCTCACTGAGCCACCCCCAGCGGATCGGCAGGACGGTCTCGCCCTTCGTCAGATAGTGCTTGTAGATCCCCGTGCTGAAGAACGCCGGGCTGTGCCAGGCCCCGGCGTGCCGTGGGCCCGGGCTGGCCAGGTTCGGCAGCACGAACGCCACCGCCGCGAGTCCGGCCAGCCAGCGCGCGGCGGACTGCCGCTCCGAGTCCGCGACCCACAGGGCGAGCAGCACCGCGCACATCAATCCCAGGTACGCGGCGACGCGCCCCTGGAGCACCTGGTCGAACCCGGGCAGCTTCGCGAACAGCGAGTACGGAAGCCAGATGCTCTCGTGGCCATCCACGTAGAGATGCGAGCCGAGCACCCAGAACAGCGCGATCACCAGCATCGCCGCAAACCACTTGGACTCGCGCCGGCGCCAGCGCCGCGCCAGCTGGTAGACGACGATCAGCAGTAGCGGCAGGCCGATGTAAGCGTTGAGCTCACTGCGGTCGGCGATGAACCGGTTCGTCACGGACGTGAACCGCTGCCCGCCGATCCACGTGTACTGCTCCGGCGTGACGATCGACAGCAGGTCCGTGGGGAAGCGCACGCCCTTGCCGGTCGCATAGGCGTTGGCGTGCAGCAGCGCCACGATGTACCAGGACATCAGCACGGCGAGCCCCGCATACGCGATCACGATCGGCACCACCGTCGCGCGTATCCGCCCGCGCAACTCCGGCCCGGCGAACACCCACCCGAGCGCGAGCCCGACCACGCCGAGCACGCTCATCGTGAAGAGCACCTCGACCGAGATCCCGAACTGGATCAGCAGCAGCACCAGCAGCTGCCCACAGAGCCGACGCCTTGAGATCCTCGCGTGCAGGAACTGGAGCACGCTGAGCGCGACCAGCGGTGGGCAGAAGATCATCACCAGATGCAGATGGCCGTCCAGGTGCGCGACCTCGAAGGTCCCGAAGCCGTACGCAAGCCCGCCCAACAAAGCCGCCCACGGCGCCCTTGTCACATAGCGGCAGAGCCAGTAGGCCGACCAGGCCGCGGTTATCGGCGCCAGGATCCACGCCAGATCGATCGCGACCCTCGGACCCCACAGCCAGGTGACCGGCGCGAACACAAACGCCAGCAACGGGGTCGCCGTGGCGCCCGCGAGGTTGATCCCGGTCGGAGCCCACATCGCCCGCGTGTGCAGCAGCGAGAGCCCGTTGAAGAGGGCATGCGGGAACCAGACAAACCCCCACGCGTACTGCGCCGGATCCCCTGGCAGCCCGCACGGACACACCGACCCCAGGTGCGCCAGCGACGAGCGGTCCCAGAAGGCGGCCAGCGCTGCGTAGATGACCAGCGCGACGAGGCCGTGGTGGCGCGAGGCTGCCCGCCATGCCGCGGCCGGCCACTGCGTGAAGTCACTCGCCGGCCGGCGCTTTTCGAGAACTACCTGCTCCGCCGCTGACACGTCGCGGCATTATCCCCGGCGCCGCCCCGATCCCCCTGCCCGAGGCCGCCCCGATCCCCCTGCCCGAGCATTGTTAACTGCCGCGACCCAGGTGTTCCCCAAGACGGCGTTTGGCCACGATATCGCCTCGGTATCGCAGGCGATATCACGCCAAAATCAGCATTTGGGAGGGTGGCCGCCCAGGGGCGTTAACAATCGGCTCTGGGACAACCCGCGCGGGATCGATCGGCTCTGGGACAGCCGGCGCGGGATCGCCGGCACAGGTGTCGCTACGCGACGACGCGCGAGGAGGCGTCCGCCGGAGCCGCTGCCAGCGCCCGCGTGTACCCGTCGGCGAGCCGCGCCATCGCGGCCTCCCAGGTGCGCGCGCGGACGGCGGTCAGCGCGGCGCGGCGCAGCCGCTCGGCGAGTAGCGGGCTCTCGACGATCTGGAGCACGGCGGCGGCCAGCGCCCGCGGCTCGGGCAGCGTCAGCAGGCCGGTCTCGCCGTCGTCGATCAGGGTCGCGGGGCCACCCTCGCCAACGGCGACCACCGGCAGGCCGCTGGCCTGGGCCTCGAGCACGACCTGGCCGAAGGTGTCGGTGCGGCTGGCGAACATGAACACGTCGGCGCTGGCGTAGATCCGGGCCAGGTCGGCGCCGTACTGCCAGCCGAGGAAGGTCGCGTGCTCACCGAGCCGCTCGCGCAGCGCCTGCTCCTCGGGACCGCCGCCGGCCAGCACCAGGTGCAGCCGCGGATCGCTCTCGCGCGCAAGCTCGAACGCGGAAGCGAGCAGGTCGACGCCCTTCTCACGGGTCAGGCGCCCGGCGTACAGCACCTTCACGGCGCCGGCTGGCACCGCCCGGTCACGCAGCAGTCCCGGGTCCCGCAGCTCTGGGTCGAACCGCTTCAGGTCGACCCCGCGGTCCCAGCGGCCGATCAGCACCGGCTCGACGCCGATCGCCTCGAGCCGCTCGTCGGTGGCGGCGCTCGGCGAGAGCACCACGTCGCAGGCGCCGTAGAAGCGGCCAAGCGCGAAGTTGACCATCATCTCGATGTGGCTGAAGCCGGAGCGCAGGCCTGCGTAGGCGGCGAGCTCGGTGTGGTAGCTGCCAAGCAACGGCAGCTCCAGCAGCTTCGCGATCCCCCAAGCGGCGATTCCGGCCGGACCGGGGCTCGTCACGTGGACCATGTCGTAGCGGCCCTCGGCGATCGCCTCCGTGATCGCCGTGATGCTGGGCACGCCGATCTTCAGCCCCTTGTAGAAGGGCACGTCGACCTCGGCGACAGCGCTCAGGCGGCGGTCGACATCGGCGTCGGTGCCGATCACCTCGACCTCGAAGCCGGGGACGCCGCGCTCACGGATCTGCTGGATCGTGTGGGTCACGCCGTGCATGCCGCCGACACCATCGGCGACGATCGCGACCCGCGGACGGTCGCCGTCGCTGCGGCTGAGCTTCAGCTTCTCGCGCCCGAGGAAGGCGGCGGCGGCCGCGTACGGGATCGCCGGCACGCATGCGTCGAACAGGTTGGCGGCCGTGCGTCCGTAGTCCGGGAGGCGGCCCTCCTCGATCACGGCCATCGTCTCGTGCACGACCCGCGCGAGCTCGCGCTCGTGGATCCGGCGCGCGCGCCGGTAGAGATCCTGATGGCCGATGTCACCGTCCTGCAGGCGCTCGATCAGCCGGCGCTCGTCGACCTCCAGGTCCATCGCGCCCAGCCACGAGCGCAGCAGCGCCAAAGCATCCTCGGGGCCGATGTCGCGCTGCACCTCGCCGGAGCGGACGTTGCCCTCGTTGAGCACGCGCTCGACGATCTTGACGACGGCGGCCGGGTCGGGGCGCCCGCGCGCCTCGCCGTCGCCGAGCGAGCGGATCGCGAGCGCCATCGCGGCGTGGGTCCACTTCGCGGCGCCGCCCTGGTCACCGTGGGCGACCGCGTTCCCGGCCCGCACGTGCGCCAGGAACTCGACCGGGTTGTGGGCCCGCGGGGTCTCGGTGAAGGTGCGGCCGATGTCGATCCCGGCGTGGTCGTCGGTGCCGCCGATCGCGGTGCCGCCGTGCGTCTCGATGTAGACGAAGGCCGGAAGGTTCAGCTCCTTGGCGCGGGAGCCGTTGCGCGTCTCCCAGATCGGGAACAGCTGCGCGAGCCGGCGTC
>WQWK01000140.1 GCA_009785395.1 Conexibacteraceae bacterium | reverse complement strand
TGCTTGCGTGCTCTCGCGGCCGCTCTCGCAGACCGCTGCTGACCAGCGCCTGTTCGTCGATAGGGAACAGGAGTGCGCCGCGGTTCTGCGGGTGATCGAGGCCGGGCAACCTGTCCTCTTGCTCGGCGAGCGCGGCAGCGGGCGGACGTCGCTGCTGAACCGGGTCGCGTGGCAGCTGGCCCGGTCGACCGAGCAGCACGTCGTGATGATGAGCGGCGAGACGGTGGAGGACCCGGCGCAGTTCTTCGGGGTGCTGATCGCACGGCTGCATCGACTCAGTCCGTCCGGTGGTCGCGCGGCGTGGATCCAGGAGCTGCAGGCGCTGTCGTTGCCGGACGGGCCGTTCGGCAAGGTGGCCAAGCCGGCGATCGTGATGGAGCTGATCGACCTGCTCGGGGATCGTCTCGCGAAGGCGGAGCTTCCGGTGCGGGTGTTGATCGACGGGATGTCGCCGACCGTCGCCCATGGCGTGTTCGGAACGCTGCGGAACGAGTTGTGGGCGCTCGACGGTGTGAGCTGGGTGCTCGCGGGTGACAGTAGTGCGCGCGCCCTCTATCTCGAGCCCCCGGCCGATGCGTTCTTTGAGAGCGTCGTCGAGCTTGCCCCGCTGGCGGACGCTGATGCCGCGCGTCTGGTGCGCGCTCACGTAACCACGCTCGATGCAAGCGGCATCGAGCGGGCAGTCACCGCCGGTCGAGGCAACCCCCGCTCGCTGCTCCGCGCCGCGGTCGAAATCGAGGCCGGCGCCGACCCGGCCGAGGACACGCGCGAGGAGCCGGCCGAGCTTGCGGTCGAGCTGGCGGGAGCCACCGCCGGCGCGCTGGTCGGTTACATGGCTGCGAACGGACCGACGTCCGCGTCAGATGATCTGATGTTGCGGACGGTTGGGATCAGCCGCCAGCGGGCCAGCCAGCTGCTGCGGACGCTGGAGACGGCCGGGCTGCTCGAAACCGTCACCGCCAAGAGCTCCTCGGGGCCCGGGAGGCCACCACGAAGGTTCGCGATCAGGACCGGCAGATGAACGAATCGCTCCTCGGCCAACTGCTGGACCTGCACGCCTTCGACGGCAGTCCGCTCGCGGTCGACATGCCGGCGTTTCACGTTCCGTACGACGACCAGGGACGGACCGGCACCGAGGGGGCGGTGGTGCGCGCCGCCGCGAGCGCGGAGCGCCTCGGTCTTCAAGGGCCGATCGGATGCGGCAAGACGAGTCTGCTGAGGTATGCGCTCGACGGTCCGGACAGCGAGATCGCGCCGATCTGGGTGTCGGTCGCGTTTGATGATGACCGGGTGATCCTCGACGTGCGGCGCTTCGCTGCGCATGTGACCCAGAGCATCGTTCGCGACGCACGCCGAGCTGGGACGCTGACCGCGCGTGAGCGGGACACGATCCTGACCGCAACGGCTGCGCGTCGCCCGCTGCCGGGACGCGAGCGGCGACTCGGCGCGAAGCTCGGGGCACGGTTCTGGATCACCGGCGGCGACCTGGTCCGCGACATCACCACGACACTCGACGGCGTCGACCTCGCGCGGCCCGCCGCGGAGGTGCTCGACAACGTCAACCGTGCACTCGACGCGATCGCCGAGAGCGGCAGTCAGCCGGTGATCGTGATCGACGACTCGGACAGCTTCACGCGGCACCGCGGCAGCCGCGCGAGCCGTGACGAACTGGTCGCAGGCTTCTTCGGGCCGGTGCTCAGGGCGATGACATCGTTGAACGCAGGCGTGATCCTGGCGATCCACGACGACTACCTGCAGATGGATGCGTTCGTGCGAGCCCGTACCGAGCACGGCGCGCTGGAGCGGTTGCTGCCGGTCCCGCAGGTGGTCAGCGGCCAACTCGCGCGCATCATCGATCGGCGTGTCCGGCTTGCGACCGGGGCTTCTGGCAGCGACGCGATGACGGAGGTGGCGCTCAGCACGCTCGCGGAGGTGAATCGGGGTCGGGCGAACCGCAATCTCCGCACCACGCTGGGCATCGCTCACGCGGCGCTCGCTGCGGCCGTCGACCGCGGGTCGACAGTGATCGAAGAGCAGGACGTCGACCGGGCCACGGTGGAGCAGATCGGCGCGCGGTAGACGCCACGTCGACCAGAAAACGAGATCTTTAGGTGGCGGCACGCGCCACCTGCTTATATACATAACTGTGTTCAGATGGAGGAGGAGTCGGCGGATCGCGATGGTCTGCGTTCTGGCGACAGGATTGGGCGGTTGTCTCGTCGCGGACGCCGCGGCGGCCTCGGCGCCCAAAGCCCAGTCGGTTACTGCGCCCGAGCAGCCGCTGAACTGCACCACCGGGACCTCTAGCGCGGCGAACGTCCAGCTGGCTTCTGGCTCGGTGAACCTGACGACCGGGGTGCTTGCCAGGGTCGGTGGGCAGACGGTCACGGCGTCGGCTTGTGAGGCCGAGGTCGCACAGCAGACCGCGGGCGGTCTGCCGATCGGCACTCCGCCGCAGTACGCCGCGTGCGTGGCTGCGCTGCGCAAGCAGCAGAAGTCGGTGAAGCTGCCGAAGGGGGCGCCCAAACGGCCGACCCTGCCGACGGCGGCGCTCCACGCCCAGTGCGTCTCTCGCGCGCAGGGGCTGGTCGCAAGCGCGCTGAACACGCTGATCAACGATGATTGGGTCAGCGCAGAGGCTGCGGCCGCCCACCTCACGGTGAGTCCTGCGGCGGTTGCGAAGGCCATTGCCTCGCAACGGAAGGCTTTCCGTTCGCAGAAGGCTTACGCCGCGTACCTGTCCCGTGAGCATCTGACCGCTCAGAAGCTGGCTGCGCAGGAGCGGATGTCGCTGCTCACGCAGAAGGTCCAGCAGTACGAGCTCGGACCCGAGCCGGTGATCACCCACGCGCAGGTTGCGGCCTACTTCAGGGAGCATCAGGCGCTGTTCGACACGCCCGCCCGGCACGACGTCGATCTCATCGAGACGAAGACCGCGAGCGTCGCGCAAACGGCAAAACAGCAGCTTCAGAAGGGCATGAGCTGGGCCAAGGTCACGGCCAGGTACTCGACGTACGCGGGCACCAAGCACACCGGAGGCGTGCTCGACGGGATCGTCAAGACCTACAACCCGCCGGTAGACAACGCGATCGCGACAGCGCACCAAGGACAGCTGGTCGGACCGATTCAAGGTAGCGGCGGCTGGTATCTCGTCGAGGTGACGCAGACGCTCCCGGCGATCAAGCCCACTCTCGCCAGCGTCGCCCCCCGGATCAAGCTGCTGCTTGCGGAGCAGAAGCGCGCCACACGCGCAGCCACTAGGTCAGCAGCCAACCAGCAGCATTACAAGGGGCTCACCGCCTGCCGGCCGGGTTACGTGGTCAGCCTCTGCGGCAACGCCGGCGCAAGCTGAACCCTGCGCCCAGGTGTAGTTTCTAGGCAGGTGGCCAGTCGATAGCGGCGACCAGTCCGCCCGGGTCCAGTGAGATCAGGTTGCTGCGCTCGATCGGCTCGTAGACCGCGCGGTCAGAGAGCGCGCGCCAGTCCGCGGTCTGTGCGTCCGGGTCGATGATGAGAAGCTCATCGACGTCGTGGGCGGCGTAGAAGGGCAGCTTCTCCCAAGTGTCGTCGCCGGGCGAGAGGATCTCGACCACGAGCGCGGCGGTGGGTAGGTAGAGCGCGTTCTGGCGTTCAGCGACCAGGCCGACGTCAGGGGTCCGGTAATCGTCCTTAGTACCGAGATTGAAACCAGCCACAGTTCGGAGCCCGGCGGCCCGCGCCGGGGACCGCAGTAGCGCGCCCAGTTGCATCTCGAGGTCGGCGTGCCGAAGCTGGGGGGCGGGGTTCATATGCAGAACGCCCTCCCAGATCTCATCGCAGCGGTCTGTTCCAAGCGCGCGGCGACGCTCGATGAGCCGCTCGAGCTCAATCGGCAGCGGATCGGCAACGAGAACCGGCATGCCTGCATTTTGACGGCTTCACTGACGTAGCACCCGCGCGCGTGGGTCGCATCGCCCGCCCGCAGACGCTCCAGATCGCGCCGGCGCCTCGCGTCGGGCCACAAACCTTGAGGCGGGCGATCCCCAGCCAAAAGCGCAAGCGGTCACAAACGCGCGCACCCGCAGGCAGCGCTCATGCACCTGTGCTCTTCAAAGAAAAACCAGGTCACCACCAGCGCATGGGGCTGCGACGACCACGATCGCATGGGCTGTGAAGGTGACGGGAAGGAAACCCACCCCCACGGTGGGTTTCCTTCCCGTCACTCGTGAACGGCGGCGCCAGCTGAGTACCTAGCTGCGCCGGCTCGGCCGCGTCTCGCCCCAGCGCGCCGCCTCGAGCGCAACCGCCACGGCCAGGCTGTTCTCGCTCAGCGGGCGCGGCAGGAGCTGCTCCGCCCGCCTGACCCGGCCCAGGATCGTGTTGCGGTGGGTGAACATGATCTCAGCCGTGCGGGTGGAGCTCGACTGCTCCGCCAGGTAGACGCGCAGCGTCTCCCGCAGCTCGGGGTCGGCTGTCTCCAGCTGGCCGAGGACGCGCTTGACGAACTGGCCGTAGGCCTCCTCGTCCTGGGTCAGCAGCGCCACCAACTCGATCGCGTCATAGATGCCCACGCGCGGCGAGGAGGGTGCGCGCATCATCAGCCGCTGCGCCGCCATCGCGTTCAGGTGGCTGCGGCGGAAGCCCTCCACGTCCTGCGCGGTGGGGCCGACCGCGATCCGGACCTCCGGGCGCGCATGAACCGCGGCATCGAGCTGCGCCCGCTCGAGGCCCCGCCTTCCTGGAACCCAAAGCCAGAGCGCGGCTGCGCTCGCGACCACGACGAGCGGCCGGTGGTCGCGCGCATCCTGGATCAGGACATCTGCTGCCTGGCTGAGCGCGCCCGAGGCGGTTTCCGGGTCGTCACTCCAGATGATCGCTGCCGTGTGGTGCTGCCCCAGCTCGTACCCGAGGCGCGTCGCCATGCGCTCGCGGCTGACGGGCGCGCCGCTGACGATCAGCGATACCGCCTCGAGTCGTTCGACGTGCGTTCCGTGCGTGAGCTGCTCGCGCTCGGAGCGCACCTGGTCGGCCAACCGGCGCACGGTTGCGTCCACGAACGCGAAGATCGAGTGCGCGGAGACGGCGAGCAACTCCCGCAGCTCCTCGGGATCGCTCGTGAGCGTGAACGCGATCTCCATCCACTTCTGCCAGGCGACGTTCTGGCCCACACGGTAGGCCTGCAGCCCGGTGTCGTCGAGGCCGCGGCGCACCAGGTCTCGGGCCAGCCCGAGCTCCTCGGCGCCGAGGCTCGCGGGCACCTCGGCGCCTGGGTCGACGACGTTGGCGCGGGCCCACGCGTAGAGGGCCGTGCGGTTCGCGCGCCGCACCGCGCCCGCCAGGATCGGATCCTCGGCGACCTCGTGCGGGAGCCCGCTGAACGTGGCCTCGTCGATCGCGCTGATCGTCTCCTCCGGCGTCTGGAGGACCAGCGCCGCGCCCGCGCCCAGCAGTGTCGCGATCCGGCTCGGCGGTCGCTCCCAGCGCTCGGTGGCTGTCATCTGCGGAAGCTCAGAAACATATTTGTGTGCAGATCCTATAACCTTGCACATCCTGGGAGCACAGATCGGGGCAAATGCCCACACAGGAACTGCGGCGGCGCGGCGATCATGTGAGCCTGTCGCGTCGGCTACCGGAGGAGACGAAGAGTTGAACAGCGAAAGTGGGGGGCCCGTCGAGCATCTGGACGTCGTGATCGTCGGCGCCGGGATCTCCGGGATCGGCTGCGCCTGCCATCTCCGGCACGCGCTCCCGAACAAGCGCTTCGCGATCCTCGAGGGCCGCGGCGCCATCGGCGGCACCTGGGACCTGTTC
>WQWK01000139.1 GCA_009785395.1 Conexibacteraceae bacterium | reverse complement strand
GCGCAGACGGTGTTGCCGGCGCGGTCCGTCCGAACGGGAGCTGACTAAAGCGGGATGGCTGGAGCCACGACACGCGCAGGACAAGGGAGGCTCGCCGAGGTTCTCGCGACCCGTGGTGGACGGGCCGAGCCCGAGGCGCCGTTCGTGATCGAGCATCGCGAGGCGTTGATCTACATGCTCTGCGAGGCCGCAGAGCTCGAGCACGGGATCATGTGCCAGTACCTGTTCGCGGCGTTCTCGCTCAAACAGAGCGAGGACGAGGGCCTGACGGCCGACGAGCTCGCGGCGGTGACGCGCTGGCGCTCAACGGTCGCGCACGTGGCGACCGAGGAGATGCTGCACCTTGCGCTGGTGCACAACCTGCTGTCGGCGATCGGGGCGGCCCCGCATCTCGCGCGCCCGAATCTTCCGGCACCCGCGCACCACTACCCCGCGGGCGTGAACCTGATGCTGGTCCCGTTCGGAGCGCCTGCGCTCCGGCATTTCATGTTCCTGGAGCGGCCCGAAGGGATGGAGCTGGCAGGCGCCCGGGGGATCGACGCGCCGGCGCATGAGGCGGTGCCGCTGATGTCGGAGCGCGACATCGTCCCGCAGCCTCAGGACTTTGCGACGGTGGGGCACCTGTACCGGTCGATCGAGCTGGGATTCGCGCACCTCGCGGACAAGTTCGGCGAGCAGCATCTGTTCGTGGGGCCGCCGCGGGCACAGGCGCTCCGCGAGAACTTCCATTGGCCCGAGCTCGTCGCCGTCACCGATCTGGCATCGGCGCAGGCGGCGATCGACACGATCCTCGAGCAGGGCGAGGGCGCGCGCGGGCATTGGCAGCACGCCCACTTCGGCCAGTTCGTCCAGATCCTCCAGGAGTACGAGGACATGGTCGGCGCGAACCCGCAGTTCGATCCGGTGCGGCCGGTGACGTTCGCCACGGTCCGCCGCTGCGAGCACGACGACACGGTGGCGCAGATCAGCGAACCGGTCACTTCGCGGGTCGGCGACCTGTTCAACGTCAGCTACGAGATCCTGCTGCAGATCTTCGAGCGCTACTTCGCCCACACCGAGGAGACCGACGAGCAGCTGGCGACGCTCGCGGGCGCGACCCTCGCGCTGATGCTGCGGGTGCTGAAACCGCTTGGGAACCTGATCACGACGCTGCCAGTCGGGCCGGCGCTCCCGGACCGGAACGCCGGCCCGAGCTTCGAACTGTTCTACGAGGACGACTACCTGATGCCACACCGCGGGGCGGCATGGGCGCTGCTCGAGGAGCGGCTCCGCGAGGCCGAGAGCTTCGGCGGGCTGATCGGGGAAACCGCGCCGGGATCGGTGGCCAACGAGCTTGCACCGGTGCTGGAGGCCCTCAGCGACGTGGCCGACTCGCTCGCCGCCCGGTTCGGCGATTGGGGGGCGACCAGCAGGTTCGCGGCCCGCCCGAAACGGGAACAGGCGGCAGCCGTGCCCGCGGCCGACGGGGCGGTCGGGTTCGAGCAGCACATCAAGCCGCTGTTCCGCGAGGGCGACCGCACCTCGATGAAGTTCGCGTTCGACCTGTGGTCCTACGACGAAGTCCGCGCCAACGCCCAGGGGATCCTCGAGCGGCTCAAGGCTGGCACGATGCCGTGCGACGGAGCATGGCGAGGCGAATGGGTCGAGTTATTCGAACGCTGGACGCAGACCGGCATGGGCGCGTAGCGCAGGCACGCACGCGCGCATCCGCCAGCGCCAACTCGCCGGCGAGGTGAGAATCGGCGCTACGGGAAGCTCGTCACATCAACCGGTGTGTCCGGGTTCGCCGCCGTCGACGATCCACCGATCCCGTTGATCACCGAGTTGATCCCGCCACTGCCTCCATTGGCATTGAGGAAGATCGTGAGGAGATCGTGGAACTGGACGCCCGGAGTGTCAGGCGCCTGGAACGCCTGCGCGGAGAAGATCGGGATGCCGAGGTCGAAGAACGAGTAGCTACCCATGCCGTAGCCCTGGAAGCTGGTCACGTTCGGTGACACCTGGAACGCGGCGTAGCCGTCGGTGGTCGGGTTGGACATCCAATCCGCCTGGCTCGGCGGGTCGTAGGGCATCTCGTTCTGGAAGAACACGTCCTCGCCGTTCTGTCCGTTCCAGATCACCTCCGCCTTCTGGAAGTGCTCGACGGCCAGTCCCTCCGCGATCACGTTGTCGCCGTTGACGACCAACCCGGTGTCGCCGGTGTTGCTGGTCCAGCCAACGCCGGCGCCGTGGTCGGCGCGCCACAGCCACAGATCGTCGAGGATCGTGTCGTTCGTGTTGACCACCACGGCGTCGGTGGTCTTACCGGGCTCGGCGCCGCCGACGCGGGCGAAGATGTCCTGCAGCAGCGTCGGGTTGTCGGCGGGGTGCGGTCCGGAGGCGCTGGTGCCGACCTCGAGCAGCGCCGGCGAGGTCTGCGGGCCGGCGTCGAAGATCATCCCGGACAGCTTGATCCCCGGCACGTTCGCGGTCTCGAGCGCCACATTCCCGTTCTGCGGGATCAGCGTCGGGAAGCCCAGGCCGAGCACCACCGTGTTCGGACGGGTCACGTCGATCGCGCTGTTGAGGTCATAGACCCCTGGCGTCAGGATCAGATTCTTGCCGTGAGACAGCGCGTTGTTGATCGTGGATACCGGGGTGCTGGGGTCCGCGATGAAGAACTGCCCGATCGGGATCGAGGTGCCGGCCGCTGGGCCGTTCGCGTAGTCGGGCCCGACCGAGTTGTGCCGGAGCGCGGACACGAATACGTGGTAGGCGCCCTGCGAGTCGACGTAGAGGAACGGCTCCTCCTCCGACACCGGCGCGGTCGCGAGGGTCGTGTACTGGTTCGTGCCCGGGCCGAAGCTGGTGGCCGGCGCGCCGTTGTCGCCGAGGAACACCTGGTTCCAGACACCGTTGGTCCAGTTGTCGATGTTGCTGTTGCGGGTGAAGAACTGTTGCTGGCCCGCGTTCAGGAGCGTGCCGCCGTTGAACTCGTCATCGGCCAGGAAGCCGCCACTGACGAAGCCCTCGTTGCAGAAGTCCTGGAGCGTGACCAGGCCGTTGTTCATGATCACGCGCCGCATCGGCGCCGCCTGCGACACCGCCCACATCTCGGCGGCGTTCTTGCAGTCGGCGTTCTCACCGTTGTCGGGCACGTAGGTCGGGGCCGTGCTCGGCAGCGTCACGTTGAGTGTCAGGTTCGACATCGAACGCCAGAAGTTGTCGAGCCCGTCGCAGGCCGCGGTCGCGCAATTGCCCGAGTTGAAGACATCGATCGCGCCGTTTATGACCACGTCGCCCGGCTGCGCGCCGAGTCCAGCCACCTGCGTGTAGTACCCGACCTGGAAGATCAGGGGATCCGCGGCGGATCCGTACGTGCCCGGCTCGAAAAAGATCGCTTCGCGGCGGGTTGTGAACTGGCTCGAGTCCGGCACCTGCTGCGCGGCGATCGCGTTGAGGTCGGACTGGATCGTCGCCTGCGGCATGCTCGGGCTCAGCACGAGGACGTTGCTCCCGAGATTCGGGGCGGCCGCCGCGGCAGACCCGCTGACGACGAATCCGAATACTCCTGCGACAACCACTACTAGAGCAGCCAAACGGCGCTGGTGCGATCCCATCTCCGACCTCCTCCTTGCGGGCCGCGCGACTATATCACCAAAAAGAGGAGTAGGCTCAGCGCGGGCCTGAGCTGTCCCCGGACGCCCCAGGCTACAGGGCTACCGGGAAGTCCGCGTAACCTTCCCGGCCCGGGCAGAGCGGTCGGCGAGCGGGTTGACAACCGCTCGCCTCGCAAAATCCCTAAATTTGCCGCAGATGGTGGAGCCGCTGCGACGCGTGGGGCGTTACGAGCTGCTCGAGGTGATCGGGCGTGGCGGCGCGGCCGTCGTGTACTTGGCGCGCCAGCCCGACCTCGATCGCAACGTGGCGCTCAAGGAACTCTCGCCCCACCACGCCGGGGATCCCAATTTTGCCCACCGGTTCGTAGAGGAGTCCCGGCTCGCCGCGGCGATGAGCCATCCGAGCATCGTCACCGTCCACGAGTACTTCGAGCACGACGGCCTCCCCTACATCGCGATGGAGCACCTGCCGCGTGGCTCGCTGCGGCCGTACCTGGCCGCGCTGACGTTGCCGCAGCTCGCCGGAATGGTCGAGAACGTGCTCGCGGGCCTCGCGCACGGTGAGAGCCACGGCATCATCCACCGTGACCTGAAGCCGGAGAACCTGCTGGTCGCGGCTGACGGCCATGTCAAGATCGCCGACTTCGGGGTCGCACGTGCACTCAGGAATGCCAGCCCGCGGTCGTTCGCAACGGTCACCGGGACGACGATCGGCACTCCCGCGTACATGGCCCCGGAGCAGGCGCTGGGCGAGGTGCTGTCACCGGCAACGGACCTCTACTCGCTCGGGATCATCGTCTGGGAGGCGCTGGCGGGCCACACCCCGTTCGAATCGCGCGAGACGCCGATGGCCGTCCTCTACCGCCAGGTCAACGATCCGGTGCCGGAGATCGACACGATCCGCCCCGATGTCGACCCGGCGCTATCGGAGTGGCTGGCGACGCTGCTCGCCAAACGGCCGAGCGACCGGTTCCCGGCGGCCGAGCCCGCCTGGGACGCGCTCGAGGACGTGGTGATCAAGCTCGCCGGCCCGCGCTGGCGGCGGCAGTCGCGGATCCGTGGCGAGCTCCCGGCCGAGCCAGGTCCGCATCCGACTCCGGTGACGCCGACGATCACCGACCCGCCGGAGCCCGAGCCGGCACCGGCGACCGACGTCCGGCCCGCCGTGAAGGCGGCGCCCGCGCCGTCGCGCCGGACCCCCGCGCCCCCCGCGCCGGCCGCTTCCGCCGCACCGGTAGCTGTCCCGAGGCCCCGCACCGACACCGTGATCCGGCGCCCGCGCCGGCACGACTTGAGCTCCGAGCCGGCCGCCGAGCCGGCGGGAATCCAGCGCGGGCGGAAGCCGTTGCTGGTGGCGGCGATCGTGGCCGTGATCGGTGCGATCGTCGGCGGCATCGTCGGCGGCATCACCGCCAGTCACGACACCAGCACCCGGGTCACGACCACGCCCGCCACCCGGCTGGCGACGTCGGTCCGCCCGATCCTGCGGACGGCGGAGGCCGCCCAGCGCACCGGCCGCCGCAGCCTGCACCTGGCGCGCACGCCCAGCGCCCAGGCGGCCGCAGCCAGGAGGGTGTCTCGCGCCTTCGCCGATGCCGCCCGGCAGGTGCAGCGGTTGCCGCGCCACCTGGCTCGGCTTCCGGCCGCGCGAACGCTGCGGTCGGCGCTGGCCGAAGTCGGCGACCGATGGCGCTCTCTCGCCGCTGCTGCCTCGCGGGGCAGCAGCGGCAGCTACAACGCTGCCGTGGGCCGTTTGAACACCAGCGAGCGCCGGCTCACGCGAGCGACGCTGACCGCCGAACGCGGCTGAGAGCCTGTCTAGCGCATCCCCGGCGTCGCCCGGCGCCGGACCAGCGCGTCGAGGATCACCGCCGCGAGCAACACCAGCGCGGTCACGATGTCCGTGACCGCCGCGCTCACGCTCATCAGTGCGAGGCCGTTGCTGACGACGCCGATGATCAGACCGCCGAGCAGCGAGTGCACCGGCTTGCCGCGGCCGCCAAACAGGCTGGTGCCGCCGATCACCGCGGCCGCCACGGCGAACAGGACGATCGTGCCGCCGTCATAGTCGGTCGCGATCGAGCCGAGGTTCGACGCATACACCAGCCCGGCGAGACCCGCGCCGAAGCCGCCCAGCGCACCGGCCGCCGCAGCCTGCACCTGGCGCGCACGCCAAGCGCCCAGGCGGCCGCAGCCAGGAGGGT
>WQWK01000138.1 GCA_009785395.1 Conexibacteraceae bacterium | reverse complement strand
GCCCTTGGTCTTCAGCGGGTCCTTGACGACCTGCACGACGATCTCCTGCCCGGGCTTGAGCAGCTCCGTGATCTGGCTGCTCTCGCGGCCCGAGCCGCGCCCGCGGCGCGGCGCGTCGACGCCCGGCAGCACGATCTCATCGACGTGCAGGAAGCCGTTTTTCTCCAGGCCGATATCGACGAACGCGGCCTCGAGGCCGGCGAGCACGTTGTCCACGCGCCCCTTGTAGATGTTGCCGACGATCGAGCGGGCGCCGCGGCGCTCCAGGTAGAGCTCGGCGACCTCGTAGCCGGCGGCCGGATTGGCCGGGCGTTTGCGCCGGCGGGAGCCGGCGCCGGAGGCCGGCTTGCGGGCGGCGGGCTCGCCCGCGCCCTCGAACAACGCGACGCGGGTTTCGCCGCGGTCGACGCTTACCAACACTTGCTTCTTCAATTTGTAGTCCTTAAACGATTAGGACCCTCGCCTTGCCGGCCGATGCCATCCGTGCCTGGATGTGGATCGACTGCAAGAGGCCGAGGGCGATGAAAGTTCCGAGTACCGATGAGCCGCCGTAGGAGAGCAGCGGCAGCGGCACCCCGGTCACCGGCATGATCCCGATGGTCATGCCGATGTTGAGGAAGACCTGGAACATGAACATCGCCAGGACGCCCCCGGCGATCAGTGTTCCGAACAGGTTCTTGGCCATCGTGAGGATGCGCAGCGTGCGCCATATCAAGAGCGCATATAGCGATAGCACGAGTGCCGCGCCGGCGAACCCGTAGGTCTCACCGATCACGGCGAAGATGAAGTCGCTCTGCGCCTCCGGGATGAAGTCAAAACGGGTCTGGGTTGCGCCCGCGGCCCCGCGCCCGGTCTTCTGGCCGGACCCGATCGCGATCTCCGCCTGGTTCAGCTGGTAGCAGGTGGGGTCGCTCGCCGTGCACACCGCGGGCGGGTTGATGAACGTCGTCAGGCGCTGCGTCTGGTACGGCTTGAGCACGTGAATGCCGACGGCCGGCGCCACGGTCAGCACCAGCGCGATGGACACGGCGAACAGGGCCGCCAGCGCGGTCAGGTGCTTCCAGCCGACGCCCATGAAGAACAGGATCGACGCGGCGATGATGATGTAGACGAGGCCGGTACCGAGGTCCGGCTGCTTGATCACGATCATCGCCGGCACGAGCGCCAGCAGCATCACCCGCGCCATCGTCCCGCGCTCGCTCAATCTGCGCGAGCGGTCGACCGCGAACGCTGACAGCGACACGATCAGCAGGATCTTGCCGAACTCGGACGGCTGGAACTGGAACAGCGGCAGCGGGATCCAGCGCGTCGCGCCGCCGACGGCCGAGCCGTGGAAGCCGAACACGGCGACGTTGAGCACGACCAGCAGCGCGTAGAACACATACCTGAACTCACGCAGGATCGAGTAGTCGAAGCGCGTGATGATCAGCGCCACCACCAGCCCCAGGCCGCCGTACAGAGCCTGGCGATCGGCATAGGAGTGACCGCCGATGATCCCGGAGCTGCGCAGGGTCACACACGAGACGGCGACGAGCCCGATCGCGCCGAGGAACAGCAGCGGGTCGAAGCTCAGCAGCCCCACGAATGACGCGGGCCGGGGCGGCGCCTCGTCGGTGCTCTGAATCGGGGTGGCGCTCAAAACTGGTTGCTCCCGGGCGGCGGCGTGCCCTGAACGAACGGTCCCGGCTTGCCGAGGAACCATTGCGAGAGGATCTGGCGCGCGACCGGCGCCGCCGCGACATCACCGAAGCCGCCCTTCTCGACGTTCACGACCACGACGATCGGCTTGGTGGTGGCGCTGGCCGGCACATAGCAGGCATACCACGAGTGCTCCGGGCTCGACGAGCTGTCCCCGAGCTCCGCGGTGCCGGTCTTGCCGTAGACGGGCTCCGGGAAGCTGCCCATGACATTCGTCGAGGTGCCGTTGGGCCCGCTCGCCGCCAGGCGCAGGCCCTCCTGGATCGCCGCGAGGTATGAGGGATCGATGCTCAGCTTGCGCCGCGGCGCCGGATTGATCCTCTGCACGAGCGACGATCCGTCGGCGGACAGGATCGAATCGGCGATGTGTGGGGTCACGATCGTGCCGCCGTTCTCGATCGCCGCGTAGACGACGGCGAGCTGCATCGGCGTGACCTGGTCGTCGAACTGCCCGACGCCGGTCTCGACGTTGTCGCCGATCGTCCAGTTCTTCGAGCTGGCGATGCCGCAACCGCCGCTCATGACCGTGTCCTGCGAGATGACCGCGGGCTGCTTCGGGCGCCCCTTGTACAGGCCCGTGGCGTGCTCGCACTGCAGCTCCTGCTTCCACTTCGCGTACAACAGCGTCGGCGATCCGATCTCCCCGGGGTTCTCACCCGGCAGGTCGATGCCGGTCAGCCGGCCGAGCCCGAGCCTGCGCGCCCAGATCTGCAGCGGACCGCCGTTGGGGTGCAGATACGGGTTGAAGCCCATCCGGTCGCCGAGGTTGTAGAAGAACTCGTCGTCGGAGACCTCGAAGGCGCTCTGCAGGTCCAGCGCGCCGTAATGCGAGCCACCGGAGTTCTGCAGGCACAGCCCGCCCTGGAAGCAGAAGTCGGCGGAGTCGTCGTAGATGTCGCCGAGCGACCAGTTGCCGCTCTCGAGCGCCGCGATCGCGGTGACCGGCTTGAAGGTCGATCCGTCGGGCAGCGCACCGTAGATCGCACGGTTGATCAGCGGCGAGTTGCTGTTCGGGTTGGAGAGGTAGCGCCACTCCTTGGCGGAGATCGTCGGTGAGACGGCGCTCGGGTTGTAGGTCGGCGCCGACCCCATCGCGTAGATCTGCCCGTTCTGCGGATCCATCGCCACGAATGCGCCGCCGATGCCGTTGTTCAAGGAGATCGACTGCGCCAGTGCCCGCTGCCCGACCTGCTCGAGCTTGCCGTCGAGCGAGAGCTTGAGCGTGTCACCCTGCTGCGGGCGCTTGTTCCTGAGGTAGCCCTCGAACTGGTTATTCGAGTTGACCTTCACGCGCTCGTCGCCGCTGACGCCCTGGAGGTACTGGTTGTACTCGTACTCCAACCCGGACTGTCCGACGATGTCGCCCGACGGGATGCCGCTGAAGTGCTTCGTGTTCAGCTCCGTCGAGGTGATCGCGGCGAGCGGGCCGAAGATCTGGGCGCCCGCGCTCCCAAGCGGGTACCTGCGGATCGAGACCTCCTGCGAGAGCACTCCCGGGAACTGTGCCTGGCGCTCACCGATGTAGTCCTGGATGTTGGTCGACACGTTGGCCTTCACCGTGATGTTCGCGTACTGGGAGGCGGCCACCCCCTTGGCGACATCACACGCGATCGGGGCGAGCCGGTGTGTGAACTTGTGCGGCGCGCTGTTGGCGTAGTAGACGTAGAACTGGCACGGGCCCGGCCGGGTCGAGATCCCGAGGATCTTCGCGACCTTGTCGTAGAGCACGTAGTCCTCGTGGGGCTGGCTGGGGAAATTCGCGCTGTTCAGTGAGTAGGGGGCCGGCAGCGATTCGGGAGCGATCACGATCGCCGGCACGAGCACCGACTTCACCAGCGGGTTGCCGTTGAGGTCGACGATCTCACCGCGCGGCGCGGACACCGGGATGTCCCGCACGACGTTCTCCTGCGCCTGCGCGATGTAACGGCTGCCGGACAGGACCTGCAGGAACCACAGACGCAGGAAGATCACCGCGAACATCACCAGCGCGACGCCGCCGACGATCGCGACGCGCAGCGCCAGCTGCGGCGTCATCGGTGGGGTGCGCTCTTCCATCGACGGCGCCATCAGCGCGCCCCCCTGGCCCGCGCCGTGCCGCGCCCGGCGCCGTTCAGGCGCTCCGACGGACGCTGCAGCGGACTGAGTGAGGTGGTGTATGCGCGGCGGCGGCGCGGGTCGCGCGGCAGCGACCGGTAGAGCAGCCGCCGCACGAGCTCATAGACCGGCAGCGCGATCAGGCTGTTGACGAGCACCTGCAGCACGATCTGCTGGATCAGCAGCCAGCTGACGGGCGCGTCGACGCCGAGCAGGAACTGGATCACCGCCATGCCGATCCCCGTGAACGCCGTCGCGATCGCACCCAGCCCGAGGGGGATCAACCCGTGCGAGGGGTCGCGCAGCTCGCGCAGCCGTCCCGACCAGTAACCGATCATGATGAACAGCAGCGAGGTCACGCCGAGCGTCTGGAACATCACGAGGTCCACGAACAGACCGATCGCGAAGCCCGCGATCGCGCCCGCCATCGAGCCTGCAAGCAGGCCGATCGCCATCACGACCAGCGGCGTGATGTCGGCGTGCACGCCGAAGACCGCGATCTGGGAGATCGCGGTGTCCTGGATCACGACCGCGAAGAACGCTACGAAGGCGATCCGCAGTATCAGTTTGATGGCGGAGTCCTTGGTCATCGAGCCGTGTCTACCCGCGAGCGCTCATCAGCAGCTGTTCGGCCGGGTCAGGATCTGGACGACGGTCAGGCGCTGCAGGTCGACCAGCGGCGCGACGTTCACCTGCTGGTTGATCTCCACGCTGTTCTGCGGATCCTGGGTCGAGACGGTCCCGATCGGGATGCCCGGCGGGTAGAGCGAATGGATCTGCTTGCAGTTCGTATCGCCGAAGCCGCTGGTGACCACCATCTCGTTGGTCTGGACGTGCGAGTTCTGCGGCAGATGGTTGAGGAGCATCGTCGAGGGGTTGCCGACCGCGGGCTGCAGCAGCCCGGCGGCGCCGTTCTGGTTCTCGATCATCGCGCCCACGGCGAAGTTCGGCGAGGTCAGCAGCGAGATCACCGAATAGTTCGACCCCACCAGCGTGACGTCGCCGACCAGCCCACCGGGCCCGACCACCGGGTCCTGGATCCTGACGCCGTCGTCCGAGCCCCTGTTGACCGTGACCGACTGATACCAGAGCGTTGGGTTCTGACCGATCACGCTCGCGGTCTGGAGCCCGTAGCGCCTCAGGTTGTAGCCGGCGTCCACCCGCGCCAGCGACTTGTAGTAGTGGCCCTGGATCAGCTCGTAGGAGAGCCGCGCGACCTGCTGGTGCAGCGTGTGGTTCTCGGTCTGAAGCTGCGCGACCTGTGACTTGGCCTTGAACGTCGACGAGAACCAGCCGGCGACGTCGCGCACCGGCGAGAGCACCTTGCTGGCGCCGTCCTGGACGGGGGTCAGCACCGCCACGATCCCGCGCTGTACCGAGTGCAGCGGGCTGCTGGGGGACTCGCCGAAGTACTCGGTGAGAAGGATCAGGGAGACGGCGACGAGTAACGCGAGGACCGCGCGCCGCCGCCGAATTTGCTTGTCATGCAACTGGACATCTCCAAGGCCCCGGGCACGCCGCTAGTAGCGCCGGCGCCGGGTACGGGAATTCTTGTTGGACCGGTGGATCGCCTCAAACTCCTCAAGCGACCGTCCGGAGCCGACCGCCACGCACGTCAGTGGCGACTCGGCAAGGTGTGCGGGCATCTGTGTCTCATGCCGCATGCGCTCCTCGAGCCCCTGCAGCAACGAGCCACCCCCAGCCAGCATGATCCCGCGATCCATGATGTCGGACGCCAGCTCCGGCGGCGTCCGATCGAGCGTCTCCTTGACGGCATCGATGATCTGCGAGACCGGCTCCTCCAGCGCGCCCCGGATCTCCTCACTGGTCAGCACAACCGTCTTGGGCAGGCCCGAGACCATGTCGCGACCCCGGATCTCGGCCTGGACCTCCTCGGCCATCGGGAATGCGGACCCGATCTCCAGCTTGACCTCCTCAGCGGTCTGCTGGCCGATCAGAAGCTTGTACTCACGCTTGACGTAGTTGATGATCGCCTCGTCAAGCTCGTCGCCGCCGACACG
>WQWK01000137.1 GCA_009785395.1 Conexibacteraceae bacterium | reverse complement strand
GGAGCCATGCAGCACACCCGGACGACCGCCGACCGTCAGCGGCGCGCCGTGGCGGCCGGTGGCGATCCCCTCCCCCGCGGGCTCGACGCCGATCAGCCTGACGTCCGCGTCCTCGATGAACGGGGTGAAGATCCCGATCGCGTTGGAGCCGCCGCCGACGCACGCGATCACGCGCTCGGGCAGACGCCCGGCCTGCTCGAGGATCTGGGCGCGGGCCTCGTCGCCGATCACCCGCTGGAGATCGCGTACCAGCGCCGGGTACGGCGCCGGTCCCGCGGCGGTGCCGAGGATGTAATGCGTGTCACGCACGTTCGTGACCCAGTCGCGGATCGCCGCCGAGACGGCCTCCTTCAAGGTCCGCGCACCCGCCTCGACGGCCACCACGGTGGCGCCGAGCAGCTCCATCCGCTGGACGTTGGGCATCTGCCGTCGGATGTCCTCGGTGCCCATGTAGACGACGCACTCGAGGTCCAGCAGCGCGCAGGCGGTGGCGCTGGCGACGCCGTGCTGGCCGGCGCCCGTCTCCGCGATGATCCGGGTCTTGCCCATCCGCTGGGCGAGCAGCGCCTGGCCGAGGGCGTTGTTGATCTTGTGGGCGCCCGTGTGGTTGAGGTCCTCGCGCTTGAGGTAGACGGGGTGGCCGACCTCGGCGCTGAGCCGCTCCGCCAGGTACAGCGGTGAGGGCCGCCCGACGTAGTTGTGCAGCAGGTCCCTGAAGCGGGCCAGGAACTCGGGGTCGGCGCGCGCCTGTGCCCAGGCCGCTTCGAGCTCGGTCAGCGCCGGCATCAGCGTCTCGGGGACGTACTGGCCGCCGTAGGGTCCGAAGCGGTGCTCGATCGTCGTGCTCATGCGGCGTGGCCCACCTCGTCCGGAGCGTCCGCCTCTGCCGCCGTCGCCGCCACGGCAGCCGCGAAGGCCCGCATCTTCTCGCCGTCCTTGTAGCCGGGCGCCGACTCGACGCCGGACGCGACATCGACCGCGAACGGCTTGACTGCGGCGATCGCCCCGGCGACGTTCGCCGGCGTCAGCCCGCCGCTGAGGATCAGCGGCACGCGCTGCCCCTTGCCCTTGGGTGGCGCGATCCGCCGGTGACTCGCGGCCAGGTCCCATGCAAAGGTCTCGCCGGTTCCTCCGGGCACGCCGGGCCTGTAGCTGTCGAGCAGATGAAAGTCGGTGTGGTAGGCCGCGAGCGCCTGGATGTCCGCAGCGCTGTGCACACGCGCGGCCCTGATCACCTTGCAGCCGGTGCGGCGCGCCGCCTCGCTGCAGAAGACAGGGCCCTCGTCGCCGTGGAACTGCAGCATCGTCAGGCCGGCCGCGTCGGCGATCCCGGTGACCTCGTCGAGCGTCTGGTTCACGAACACACCGACGATCTCGGCCCGGCGCTTCAAGAGCGCGGCCAGGCCCGCCGCGCGGTCCAGCGGGACCGCGCGGGGAGAATGCGGCCACATGATCATCCCCACAGCCCAGGCGTCGAGCGACACGGCCAGCTCGGCGTCCTGCTCGCGGGTGATCCCGCAGAACTTGATCTTCGGTGCTTTCAAGAGCCCGATCCTAGAAGTTCACGGGTGGCGGCCTCGATGTCGGGCGCGCGCATCAGCGCCTCGCCGATCAGCACCGCGTCGACGCCGGCGGCCGCGAGACGCTCGAGCTCCGCGTGCGACCGGAATCCCGACTCGGCGACGACCACGGCGCCGTCGCGAACGTCCGGGAGCAGCTGATAGGTGCGCTCGACGTCGACCTCGAGCGTCGTCAGGTCACGGTTGTTGATGCCGACGATCTCGGCTCCGATCTCGTGCGCGGCGTCCAGCTCGATCGCGTCGTGGATCTCGACCAGCGTCGCCAGCCCGATCTGCGTCGCCAGCGAGTGCAGGCGGATCAGGGTGCCGGTGTCGAGCGCGGCGACGATCAGCAGGATCGCGTCGGCGCCGGCGGCGAGCGCCTCGTACACCTGGTACTCCCCGACGATGAAGTCCTTGCGCAGGATCGGCAGGCTCGAGGCGGCACGCGCCAGCGCGATGTCGCCGAGCGACCCGCCGAAGCGACCCTCCTCGGTCAGCACCGAGAGCGCCCGCGCCCCGGCGCGCTCGTAGGCCTCGACCACCTCGGGGAGTTCGAGGTCGGCCCGGATCACCCCCGCCGATGGCGAGCTGCGCTTGTGCTCGGCGATCACCGAGATGCCCGGCGCGGCCAGGGCGGCGCTGAAGTCACGGATTGCGCTCTGGCCGGCTCGCCGCTGCTCGCCGGCCTCCACCAGCGCGGACAGCGGGACGTCCTGGGCCCGGCGCGCCACACGGGCGCGGGTGTCGGTGACGATCTCGTCCAGGACGTTCATGCGGGCGTGTCCTGCCGGTTCATGCGGGCGACTCCTGCGGCGCCAGCTCGCGCGTCAGGGTGACGAACGCCTCGGTCTTGGCGGCGGCGGCGCCGCTGTCGATCGCCTCCTTCGCCAGCGCGACGCCCTGGTCGAGCGACCCCGCACGGCCGCCGGCATAGATCGCGGCGCCGGCGTTCAGGACCGCCAGGTCACGTGCGGCGCCGGGCTCACCGGCGAAGATCGCCCGCGCGACCCGGGCGTTCTCCTGCGGATCGCCGCCGGGGACGGCGTCGGGCGGGTAGCGCGGCAGGCCGAAGTCCTCGGGGATCACCGTGTACTCCTCGATCTCGCCCTCCTGCACCTCGATCACGCGGGTCGCCGCGGAGATGCTGAGCTCGTCGAGGCTGTCCTCGCTGCAGACCAACAGCGCGTGGCGGGTGCCGAGCAGCGCCAGCGCGCCGGCCATCTTCGGCAGCGTGTCCGGGTCCGAGACTCCCAGCAGCTGACGGCTGGCGCCGGCCGGGTTCGTGAGCGGGCCGAGGAAGTTGAAGGTCGTGCGCACCTTGAGCTCCTTGCGCACCTTCACAACTCGCGCGCTCGCGGGGTGGTGGTAGGGCGCGAACATGAAGCCGAAGCCGATCTCCTCGATGCAGCGCCCCACGCCGGCGGCGTCGAGGTCGATGCGGGCGCCGAGCGCCTCGAGCACGTCGGCCGAGCCCGACAGGCCCGTCGAGGACCGGCTGCCGTGCTTGGCGACCAGGCAGCCCGCCCCGGCGGCGATCAGCGCGGCGGTCGTCGAGACGTTGAAGGTCGTGCGGCCACCGCCGGTGCCGGCGGTGTCGAGCAGGTCCTCGTGGGCGGTCGGCACGAACGCCGCGAAGGCGCGCATCGTGCGCGCCAGCCCGGCCAACTCCGCGACGGTCTCGCCCTTCACGCGCAGCGCGATCAGGAAGCCGGCGATCTCGATGTCGGTCGCCTCGCCGGCCATGATCTCGGCCAGCGCCTCGGCGGCGGCGGTCTCCGACAGGTCGTGCCCGTCGGCGAGGTGGTCGATCGCGCGTGTCAGCAGGTCGCTCAACGCGTGCCCTCCATGAAGCTCATCAGCATCTCCTTGCCGTGCTCTGTGAGGACGGATTCGGGGTGGAATTGGACGCCCTCGGCGGGCAGCTCGCGGTGACGGACGCCCATGATCACGCCGCCGCCGGTGGCGCTGACCTCCAGCACGTCAGGGAGCTCGTGATCGGAGGCGATCAGGGAGTGGTAACGGCCGACCTCGATGTCCTGCGGCAGGTCGTGGAAGATCGTGCGGCCGTCGTGCTGGATCGTCGAGGTCTTGCCGTGCACGGGCTCGTGGCGGATGACCCTGCCCCCCCACGCCTGCACCAGCGACTGGTGGCCGAGGCAGACGCCGAGCGTCGGGATCTTCGCCTGCGGGAACCTGCGCACCGCTTCGAGGCTGATGCCGGCCTCATTGGGAGTACAGGGCCCCGGCGACACGATCACGCGGTCGTACCCGCGCACCAGCAACTCCTCGACGGTCGAGTGGTCGTTGCGCACCACCTCGATCTCGTGCGCGGGCGTCTGCAGCTCGCCCAGGTACTGGACGAGGTTGTAGGTGAAGCTGTCGTAGTTGTCGATGACGAGGACTCGCATGGTTTGGGTGGGCGCAGGGCGGGTCAGTCCCAGCCGGGTTGGGCGACGGCGAGCTCGATCGCCGCGCGCAGCGCGCGTGACTTGTTCACGGACTCCTCGTACTCGTTGGGCGGCACGGCATCGGCGACGGTGCCGCCGCCGGCCTGCACGTGGACCGTTCCGTCCTTGATCACGGCCGTGCGGATGTGGATGCAGGTGTCGAGGTCGCCGCCGTAGCTGGCCCAGCCGATCGCGCCGCCGTAACCGCAGCGTTTGACCAGCTCGAGCTCGTCGATGATCTGCATGGCTCTGACCTTGGGCGCGCCGGAGAGGGTGCCGGCGGGCAGCACCGCCCGCAGCGCGTCGAGCGCGCCGACGCCGGGCCGCAGCGTGCCGCTGACGTTCGAGACGATGTGCATCACGTGGCTGTAGTTCTCGACGACCATGAAATCGTCGACCTGCACCGACCCGTACTCGCAGACCCGGCCCAGGTCGTTGCGGCCGAGGTCGACCAGCATCACGTGCTCCGCTCGCTCCTTCTCGTCAGCCAGCAGGTCGTGGGCGTATTCCGCGTCCTCTTCGGCGGTGGCGCCACGCGGTCGCGTGCCGGCGATCGGCGTGGTCGAGACGCGGCGGCCGCTGACCGTGACGAGCGGCTCGGGGCTGGCGCCCGCGATCTGGAAGTCGCAGAGGTCCAGGTAGTACATGTACGGAGACGGATTCACGGCCCGGAGGCCGCGGTAGATGGAGAAGCCGCTGACGGGCGCCTTCGCCGACCAGCGCTGCGAGGGCACCACCTGGAAGGCGTCGCCCGCGTAGATGTAGTCGATGATCCGGGCGACGGTGGCCTCGAAGTGCTCGCGGGTCATGTTCGAGACCCATTCGGGGGCGGCGCGGTATGCACTCTCGGGAGTGATCTGCGGACGCGGCAGCGGCCCGGCGAGGATCTCCCGGATCTCGTCGACCTTCACGCGCGCCGTGTCGGCGTCGTCGTCCGGATGCGCGACGACCGTGATCGTGTGCTTGAGATGGTCGAAGGCGACCAGCGTGTCGGTGAACATCAGCGCCAGGTCCGGTAGGCCGAGCTCATCAGGGTTGGGCTCCCCGAGCGGCTCGACCGTGCGGACCAGGTCGTAGGCGAACATGCCGACGGCGCCCCCGCCGAACGGCAGCTCGACACCCTCCGGCTGGCGCGTCGCGACGCGGGCCAGCTCCCGCTGGGCCAGCTCATACGGATCCCCGGGATCGCCGAGCGACCAGCGCAGCACCTTGCGGGGGCGGTAGCCGATGAAGCTGAAGCGCCCGACCCGGCCCTGCTCGGCCGACTCCAGCAGGAAGGCCGGGTCCTCAGGCGCGGCCGCGCGCAGCTTCAGAAAGGCCGAGACCGGTGTCTCGGTGTCCTCGATCCAGGTCTCGGTGATCGGCGCGGTGGCGGTGTCGGCGGCGATACTCATCAGCGGCGGCTCATCGGCGGCGTTGATCCAGGATCTTCTGCGGGTCGGCCAGAGTCAGGTTGCGGCTGGCCAGGAGCACTGTGAGGTGGTAGAGAACGTCGGCAGCCTCGTTGGCGACCCGCTCATCGGTCTCCTCGCGCGCCGCGCGGGCCACCTCCTCGGCCTCCTCCTCCACCTTCTCGCCGATGTGGTTGGGGTCGGCCAGCAGGAACGCCGTGTAGGACTCGCCTGGCTCCGCAGCCGCGCGGCGCGCCGCGATCGTGCGTTCGAGCGCGGGCAGCACCTCGTACGGCGCCTGCTCGCCGGAGCCGGAGTCGCCGGGCTCACGCAGGGCCCGGTGAAAGCAGCTGCGCTCACCCGTGTGGCACGCTGGGCCGGCCGGCTCGACGAGCGCCAGCAGCGCGTCCGCGTCGCAGTCGTAGCG
>WQWK01000136.1 GCA_009785395.1 Conexibacteraceae bacterium | reverse complement strand
GCAACGGTGTGGGTTGCCTGCTCGGGCTGGATTCGCGGCATCAGGCGATATCCATCGATGGACCGGTTCGCGGAGGCGTTCGCGTTCCGCGGCGTCAAGGCGACGCTCGTGTTCGACTGGGGCACCGGTCGTGCCCGGGCATAGACGCCCGTTGTGCAAAACGGCAGAACAGGGCTATTCTCTGGGGCCGATGGCCAGCACTGTTGAGTTGCCCCGCCTGCAGGGGCCCGGCAGCGGCACCGGCGGACAGTGGCGGGTTGTGGTCCTCAACGACGATCACAACACGTTCGACCATGTCGCCGAGACGCTTGCTGAACACATCCCGGCGACCACCCTCGCCGACGGCTACCGGCTTGCCGACCGCATCCACAACAGCGGTTGCGCGATCGTGTGGAGCGGCGGGCGTGAGGATGCCGAGGGCTACTGGGAGAGCCTGGACGGCGCGGGGCTGACGATGGCGCCGCTCGAAGAGGGGTAGCCCGCCGCCAGTTTCGGGGCGCCGCCGGCCAGCTTCGCGGCGCCGGACGCAAGCTTCGCGGCTTGCCGCTCGGGGCTGATGCGGACGACGTTCCAGACCAGGCCGAGCTTCTCCAGCAGCGCGATCAGCAGGCCCGTCGGGTCGCTCATGCGCTCCCAGAAGCGGAGGCCGTGGAAGGCGGAGGTGGGGAAGGCGTGGTGGTTGTGATGCCAGGCTTCACCCATCGAAAAGGGCGCCAGCCAGAAGACGTTGGTCGACTCGTCCTTGACCTCGAACCGTCGCCGGCCGAAGAAGTGGCAGACCGAGTTGATCGACCAGGTCACGTGGTGAAGCAGGAAGACACGCACGAGTCCGGCCCACAGGAGCGTTGTCAGCGCCACGCCGAGGCTGCCGCCGATCATCCAGCCGAGCGCGAACGGGACCGCCAGGCCGAGTGCCGCCCAGAGCAGGAACAGCTTGTCGATCACGCGCATCGTGCGGTCCCTCATCAGGTCGGGGGCGAAGCGCTCACGCTCGGCCTGCCCGACCGTCTCGAACAGCCAGCCGACGTGCGCATGCCAGAGGCCCTTGACGGCGCCGACGAAGCCGGGGCCGCTCAGGTGCGGTGAGTGCGGGTCGCCGTCGACGTCGGTGAAGGCGTGGTGCTTGCGGTGGTCCGCGACCCAGGTGATCACGGAGCCCTCGACCGCCATCGAGCCGAGGATCGCGAGAAGGGCCCGCAGCACGCGCGAACCGTCCAGCGCCCGGTGCGTGAACATGCGGTGGTAGCCGAGTGTGATCCCGAACGCCGTCAGCACATACAGCATCCCGCCCACGGCGAGTTCGAGTGGGCCCACGGCGCGGTTCCACAGCAGCACGATCGCCGCGAGCAGCGCAGCCGGGGGAACGGCGACCCCGATCAGGTTGGCGAGCTTGTGTGCGCGGGTCACACGGTCATGATATGTGCCCCTGATTGAGGGTTTCTTCGCTCCCCAGCACTATCGGATTGGCGAGATTTGTAACCCTGTGATGAATCGTGGCCGCGAAACCCTCCCAGCCTGCACAACCGTGGCATGAGCTTCCGCCGAAGGTGGCCACCGTCGTGCGCCCGCTGCTGCCGGCGCTGGTGGACGAGATCATCCAGGCCGTCGGCACGATCCCCGCCTACCAGCGCCCGCTCGAGGGCGAGTTCGGAGTCGGCGTACGCGCCGGAGTCGTCGAGGCGCTGAACCACATGGTGCTGGAGATCGAGGCCTCGGGTCCGGTGCCGCGAGCCGACATCTACCGCCGCCTTGGCCGTGGCGAGATGCGCGCCGGCCGCAGTCTCGACGCGCTGCTCAGCGCCTACCGGGCGGGCGCCCGCGTCACCTGGCGCCGGGTGGCGGCGGCCGGCGAGGCGAGCGGCCTCGAGCCCGCGACCCTGTACCTGCTCGCCGAGTCGATATTCGCCTACATCGATGTGCTCTCGGCGGAGTCGGCCGAGGGCTACGCGATGGAGCAGACACAGATCGCGGGGGAGACCGAGCTGGCGCGCCGGCGGCTGGTGCGGTTGCTGATCCGCAACCCGGCGCCCGAGCCCGAGCTCGTGCAGGCGGCTGCGCGCGAGGCGAACTGGGAGCTGCCGCGTGCGCTCGCGGTCGTCGCGATCGAGGCGAGCGGCAGTAGCGGCGCAGGTGGCAGCAGCGACGCTCGCACCGCCCAGGAGACCCGCCGGCCGCCTAGCGTGCGGCTGCCCGTGGGAGCGATCGCGGACACGCTCAGCGAGGTGACGTGCGCGATCGTGCCCGATCCCGACGCGCCCGGCCGCCATGCGCAGCTCGAGCGCGCCGTGCGCGCCGCCGGCGTGCGCGTGGGGCTGGGGACGACGGTGAACTGGGCGCAGGCGGGACTCAGCTTCGAGCGGGCACGTGCGGCGCTCGCTCTGCCGCCCGCGCCGTCCGACGGCCAGCGGGCCGACGGACGGCCAGCCGCTGGCCAGTTGATCTCCGCGCGTGAGCGCGCAGGTGAGCTGCTGCTGGCCGCCGATCCCGTGCTCGCCGCCGAGTTCGTCTCCGCGCAGCTCGCCCCGCTCGCGTCGCTCGCAGCCGGGTCATGCGAGCGCCTGACCGCCACCCTGGCGGTCTGGCTCGACGAGCAGGGGCGACTCGCCCCCACGGCGCAGCGGCTGGGGATCCACCCGCAGACCGCGCGTTACCGCCTCGCACGGCTGCGCGAGCTGTTCGGAGACGCGCTCGACGATGCCGACAAGCGCTTCTGGCTGGGGCTCGCGCTCAGAGCGTCGCGATGAGCTCGGACGCGGCCGCGATGCCATCCGGGCGCAACGCGCACGAGCGCCTGCTGCTCGTCGTCAGCGCCGCCGTGCTGCTGGACACGCTGTTCTATGCGGTGATCACGCCGCTCTTGCCGCAGCTCACGCATGAGCTGCGGCTCTCGAAGCTCTCCGCAGGCCTGCTGACCGCCGCCTACCCGGCCGGGATGCTGGCCGCGTCGCTGCCGGGCGGGGCGCTTGCGGTCAGGCGCGGGCCGCGCTTCACGGTGATCGCCGGGTTGATCCTGCTGGTGGTCTCGACCGTCGGCTTCGGGTTGCTGAACTCGGCCGGCGGGCTCGGGATCGCCCGCTTCGTGGAAGGCATCGGTGGCGCCTTCTCCTGGTCCGGAGGCCTCGCCTGGATCGTCAACGCGACGTCGCCCGCGCGGCGCGGAGCCGTGATGGGCCGGGCGCTCGGGATCTCGATCGCCGGTTCGCTGTTCGGCCCCGCGATCGGCGCCCTGGCGAGCGCCATCGGCCGCGCCGGCCTGTTCTGTGCGCTGGCGGCGGTCGCCTCGCTGCTGCTGATCCCGATCATGGGTCTCAGTGACGTCCGTGAAGCGTCATTGTCCGAGCAGCCGGTATCCGCCGTTGTGCGCGTGTTGCGCCGCCCGGCGATCGCGCGGTCGATGTGGCTGATGCTGCTGCCGGCGATCATCTCGGGACTGCTGAACGTGCTGGGGCCGCTGCGCCTGCACAGCCTCGGGGCGGGCGCCCGCGTGATCGGCGCAACCTTCCTGCTCAGCGCCGCGCTCGAGGCGGCGATCACACCGGCGGCCGGGAACTTCTCCGATCGCCACGGCCGCGTGCTGCCGCTGCGCGCCGGGCTGATCGGGGTCGCCGCGACGATCGGCTGCTTCACGCTGCCCGCGAACCAGTACGTGCTCGCGCTGCTGCTGATCGTGATCGCCGCCGTGCTCGGTGTGTTCTGGGCGCCGGCGATGGCACTGGTGTCCGACGCCGCCGAGGCGCACGGGATCGACCAGGGGCATGCGGCCGCGCTCATGAACCTCGCCTGGGCGGCAGGTCAGATCGTTGGCTCGGCGGGTGCCGGCGCGGCCGGCAAGGCCTTCGGTGACGCGGTTCCGGTGCTGGCGACGACGGTGCTCGCGCTGCTCACGCTGGCCGTCGTGCGCGGAAGCCGCGGGACTCAGGCGGTGCCGGACGGCGCCGGTTGAGTCTCAGGATTCAGATCGGCGGGGGTGACCGAGACCGGCTCGGCGCCACCGGCGGCGTACTCATCGAACCAGATGTAGGTGAGCGGAACCTGGTACTTGCCGGAGTAACGGGCGCGGAACTCGCGCATCTCCGGGCCCTCCCAATAGCGGTACCAATCGTCCTTGGACTCGAACCAGGTCTGCTGGGTGATCCGGTAGTGGTCGTCCTGCGAGCGCTGGACCGTGAAGCGGGTGGCGCCGTACTCGAGCGCGACCGGCGCGGCGATTTCCGCCACCGCCTCCACGAACATGTCGGAGCGGAACACGGTTGCGTACCACTGGACGTGCATCACACCTTTGGCCATCGGTCAGGCTCCCACTTCCGCTCGGATTGCTCCCGGGCCAACCGCGGTCTTGCCCTGGCCCTCGGCGCTGGCGCCGACGAGGATCCCGATCTTACCCAGATGCCGGTTGTCTCGCAGTAGCTGGTGGGCCTCGGCGACCCCGTCGAAGCCCATCGTCTTCCACAGGACCGGCCGGATCTTGGATGACTCGATCAGCTCGTTGGCGCGGGTCGCCTCCCAGGCGTTGGCGAAGTGCGAGCCGATGATCTGCTTCTGCTTCATCCACAGATAGCGGACGTCAAAGTCGAGGTTGTAGCCGGATGTCGCGCCGCAGATCACGACCTTGCCGAACGGCTTCACCGCCAGCACCGAGGTCGGGAACGTGGCCTGGCCGACGTGCTCGAAGACGATGTCGGGCGGGCCGCCGAGCAGCTCCTCGACATGCTGCACGAACCGCCGCGACTCCTTGAAGCGCGCCTTCTCCGCGGCCGCATCCTCGCCGCCGCGGCGGATCATCCCCATGTGCTCGTTGCGGTCGATGAAGCCGACTGCGCCGAGTTGCTCGACCAGGCGTCCCTTCTCTTCGCTGGAGACCACGCCCACGGCGTCGGCGCCGTTCAGCCTGCACAGCTGGGTCGCGAACACGCCGAGGCCGCCGGCCGCACCCCAGATCAACACGCGGTGGCCGGCCTGCAGGCCGGCGCGGTCCATCAGCATGCGGTAGGCCGTGAAGTAGGTGAGCCCGTAGGAGGCGGCGTCCTCCCAGCTCAGATGCTTGGGCTTGTGGAGAAGCTGCTGCGCCTGGACCTTGCAGAACTGTGCGAACGAGCCCCAGGTGGTCTCATAGCCCCAGATCCTCTGGCTCGGTGCGGCCATCGGATCGAGCCCGTGCACCTCGGGGTCCTCGTAGGAGGCCTGGTTGCAGTGGACGACGACCTCGTCGCCCGGCTTCCAGCGGGTCACGCCCTCGCCGACCTTCCAGACGACGCCGGAGGCGTCCGAGCCGCCGATGTGGTGGCCGCCCGGCACGTGATCGCCGTAACGGAAGACCGAGATCGGCTCGCCCAGCGCCGCCCACACGTTGTTGAAGTTGACGCCGGCCGCCATCACCCGCACGACCACCTCGAACGCGCCCGGCTCAGGCACCTCGACCTCCTCGAGCTGGATCGCGTCGCGCGGCTCGCCGAACCGGTCCTCGCGCACGACCCAGGCCGCCATCGTCGACGGCAGCTCGCCCGGCTCGGTCCCGACTTCGGTGATGCCACTCAGGTCGACGGCCACTAGGACTCCTCCTCGTTCAGGTGCGTGACGGGGGAGCTTACGGAGTGGCTCAGGTTCTGACCGGCTCGGCGGGTTGGAGCACCCGCTCCTTGCCCTCGATCAGCACCAGGGTCAGGGCCGCACCGACGAGCGTCACGATCGCGCAGACGACGAGCCCGGTGCTCAGTGCCGAGACGAACGCGTGCTGGACGGCATTCACGATCACCGGCGGGGCATGCCCCCCGGGGACGCCGCCGCTGCCCAGCGCGCTCGCGAGCCTCGAGCGCTCGGCGGCGGGCAGGTGCGGG